>JBEKXR010000353.1:0-4696 GCA_049511935.1 Spirochaetia bacterium
GAAAGAAATCGTCGGAGATCGACCTCCGACTCTCAATATACACAACATCGGTGCTTCGCGGGCGCTGCAATCCTCCTCCCCCTCGCCCATGCTTCGACCTACGCGCCAATGGGGAATCTCTGCCGTCGCGTGGTGCTGCCCCCGCGTTTTGCGATTGACCGTGCCGCCCTTGTCCCGTAGAGTGCAGGCATGGAGAACTTCATTTTTCAGAACCCAACGAGGATCATTTTCGGGAAGGGCACGGAAGCGGAGACGGGCCGGGAGACCGCGAAGCATGCCAGAAAGGTCCTCCTGCATTACGGCGGAGGCAGCATCATGAAATCAGGCCTCCACGGCCGCGTCTGCAGGTCACTGAAGGATGCGGGGGTCGAATACGTCGAGCTGGGCGGCGTGAAACCGAATCCACGGCTCAGCCTCGTCCGCGAGGGCATCCGTATCTGCCGGGAAAAGAAGCTCGAGCTCGTCCTGGCGGTGGGCGGAGGAAGCGTGATCGACTCCGCCAAGGCCATCGCCATTGGAGTCCCTCATGCGGGAGATGTCTGGGATTTCTACCTCAAGAAGGTCCCGGTGAAAGAATCTCTCCCCGTGGGCGTCGTGCTCACCATTCCCGCCGCCGGCAGCGAGGCGAGCAACGGATCGGTGATCACCAACGAGGAGGGCTCGTACAAGAAGGATGCGGGCGGGGAATGCATGAGGCCGAAGTTCGCCATCATGAACCCCGAGCTCACCTTCACCCTGCCGCCCTACCAGACCGCCTGCGGGGCTGCCGACATCATGGCGCACGTCATGGAGCGCTACTTCACCCGGGTCCCGTCGGTGGATTTCACCGACAGGCTGTGCGAAGCCACTCTTCGGGCGATCATCGAGAACGTGCCGGTGGCCCTCGCGCAGCCCGACGACTATGCCGCCCGGGCGGAGATCATGTGGGCGAGCACGATCGCGCACAACGACCTGCTGGGAACGGGGAGGATCGGCGACTGGGCGTCGCACATGATCGAGCACGAGCTGTCGGGCATCTACGACGTCGCGCACGGAGCGGGACTCGCGGTGACCTTCCCCGCGTGGATGAAGCACGTCTACAAGAACGACGTTGGACGTTTCGCGCGATTCGCCGTGAACGTGTGGGGGGCCGAGCCGCGATTCGACTGGCCTGAGCGTACCGCGCTGGAAGGCATCGGCAGGCTGAAGAGCTTCTTCCGGGACATCGGTCTTCCTACCAGTCTCCCCGAGCTGGGGATCAGGGACGACCGGCTGGAGGAGATGGCGAAGAAGGCCACCGCGGCCGGACCGCTGGGCAACTTCGTCAAGCTCGGCAAGGACGACGTGGTCTCGATCTATCGCCTGGCGCAATAGCGGTCCATCAACCGCGTGGGCACGACTGGAACAGCGCGAATCCGGTGCACGATGCCGCGCTTCGCGCGGCGTGCCCGGGGAAGGCGGCGGGCCATCGCCCTGAGGAAGCTCATCCTCCTGCCGGCGGGTGCGGCTGTCCTCATCGCCCAGGGATGCACGATCCAGACCCTCGCACTGCGCTCCGTCGACGGCATGTTCGACAACACGGTCGCCGCACTGATGCGGGAGGGGGACCTGCAGTTCGCCGAATCCGCGATTGCGGGGGACATGAAACTCCTGGAGGGAGTCGTCGACAGTGATCCAACGAACGTAAAGTATCTCCAGCTCGCGTGCATGGGGTACGCGAGCTACGCGCTGGCTTTCGCCGAGGATGATCCCGCGCGGGCCCTGCTGTTCTACACGCGGGCGCAGGCATACGGAGCGCGGGGGCTCGAGCTCCGGGGCATCCCGAAGGGCGCCTTCACGGCCGACGCGGCGACGATGCGGGCGGCTCTCAGAAAGCTGCAGAAGAGCGACGTTCCCCTGGTCTTCTGGACCGCCAACGCGTGGGGGAGCGCGATCAGCCTCCAGCCGAATGAGCCCGACGCGATCGCGAGCATTCCGACGGCGAACGCCCTGATGGAGTGGGTGAAGGAACGGGAACCTGACTACTTCTTTGGCGGGCCATTCCTGTACTTCGGTGTGTACTATGGGAGCTACCCGCCGGCCCTCGGCGGCAGGCCCGACCTTGCGAAGGAGAACTTCGATCGCGCCATCGCCTCCAGCAGCGGAAGGTTTCTCATGACGGAGGTGCTGTACGCACGCACGTACGCGGTGGAAACGCAGAACCGGGAGCTTTTCCAGGTCCTGTTGACTCGGGTGGCCGAGGCGCCGCCGGATCTCCTTCCCGAACAGCGCCTGGCGAACGCAGTCGCACAGAAGCGCGCCCGCCAGCTCCTGGCCCGCGCGGAGGAGTTGTTCTAGATGCGCATCCTTCGCGTCCTGCCGGTCTGTCTTGCAGTCACCCTGTGCGCCCTGCCGCTTTCCGCGCAGCAGTACTCGATCAAGTTCGCCACGCTCGCGCCCGAGGGCAGCACCTGGATCAAGGTGATGCGGGACCTCGACACGGCGGTGCGCGCGGAAAGCGGCGGCCGGCTGGGGTTCAAGCTGTACCCGGGAGGCGTCGCAGGGGACGAGAAGGACGTGATCAGGAAGATCCGCCTGGGGCAGTACGGCGGGGGCGGTTTCACCGGCGTCGGCATCGGGGAGGTGGCGAAGAAGGTCCGGATCCTCGACGCGCCCCTTTTCTTCCGCTCCTACGATGAAGTCACTTTCATCCGGCAGAAGTATGAGCGCGATTTCGAGCAGTCCCTGGAGGAGGCGGGATTCGTCCTCCTCGGGTGGGCGGAGGTCGGGTTCGTCTATGTCTTCTCGAACAAGCTGGTGAGATCCTTCAGCGACTTGAAGTCGATGAAACCGTGGATGTGGGAGGGCGATCCCATTGCCCAGGCCGCGTACCAGGCCATCGGGGTGTCGCCCGTTCCCCTCTCCATCACCGACGTGATGACCTCCCTGCAGACCGGAATGATCGACGCGGTGTATTCCTCCCCCTATGCCCTGGTTGCTCTGCAGTGGTTCACCCGGGTCAGCTATGCCATGACCCAGCCGCTCGCCGATGCGTTGGGCGCCGCCATCGTTTCCAAAAGGATCTTCGATTCACTCCCGGATGACCTGAAGAGAATCCTCCTGACGAATTCGAGAAAGTACATCGACAGTCTCACCCTCTCGAGCAGGCAGGACAATGCGAAGGCGATCGAGACCCTGAAGCAGAGGAGAATCAAGTTCGTCCAGGCGCCCGGGGAAATCGCGGCGCAGTTCGATTCAATCGGACGGAAGGCTCGCCGGCTTCTGGTGGGGACCCTGTATTCGCAGGAGTTCCTGGACGACGTGGAGAGCTCCCTGCAGGGCTTCCGCAAGGACCACCCCGCGGGCCAATGAAAATCGTGCTCCTCATCGACCGGGGACTCACCGCCCTGGTCACCGGGCTCCTGATCTGCTCGTTCACGCTCATGATCGGCCTTGCCGCGGCCCAGGTGCTGCTTCGGCAGCTGATGCACACGAGCATCCTCTGGGGAGATCTCGCGGCGCGGCACCTCGTCATCTGGGTGGGGTTCTTCGGCGCGTACCTGGCCAGCCGGAGCGAGCGGCATTTCCACATCGGGTTTCTCGCGCGATTTCTCGGTCCGAGATCCCGCCCCTGGTTCCACGCGGTCGCCGACCTTTTCGCCGCGCTGATCTGCGGGTTCCTGGTCGTCGCGGGATGGACCTTCGTGACCGTGGGGCTCGATCCCCGGGCGGTCGTGTTCCTTGGGATCCGGCAGAGCACCGCGGCGCTCATCGTGCCTGCGGGGTTCCTCCTCATGGCCCTGCAGGTCGGCCTGCGGACGATCCAAAGCCTCGGGAAAGCGATTCGCGGAGAACCCGAGAAGGAATCTGACTAAATGTCACCAGGAGTGACAGGGATGGAGACCTGGATCGCGGCTGGCGTGCTGGCGCTGATCGCATTCGCCGGTGCGCCTCTCTTCGCGATCATCTCCGCGATCGGTCTCCTCGCTTTCAACGCGGAGGGAATCGATACGGCCGCCCTGATCGCAGAGCTGTACCGCCTGGTCGACTTTCCTGCCCTCATCGCCATTCCTCTCTTCACCTTCGCCGGGTTCCTCCTCGCGGAGAGCCAGGGACCGAGGCGCCTGGTGCGCCTTGCCCAGGCCCTGTTCGGCTGGGTGCCGGGGGGTCTTGCGGTGGTCGCTGTCTTTTCCACCGCCGTCTTCACGGCCTTCAGCGGCGCTTCCGGAGTCACGATCATCGCCCTCGGCGGGCTCATCTTCCCCGCTCTGCTCAAGCAGGGCTATCCGGAGGGATTCTCTCTTGGTCTCATGACGACATCGGGAAGCCTTGGTCTTCTCTTCCCCCCCTCGCTGCCGATCATCCTCTATAGCATTGTCGCCGGCGTCGGCATCGACAGGCTCTTCGTCGCGGGGCTCGTGCCCGGGATCATGCTCGTCGTCATCCTTTCGGCCTACAGCGTTCGGATAGGAATTGCGGCGAGAGTTCCGCGCGCGCCGTTCAGGCTCCGCGAGGTGGGCCGCGCGCTCAGGGATGCGGCGTGGGAAGCGCCGCTGCCCATCATCGTCATCGGCGGGATATACGGCGGCATTGTCACGGCCACGGAGGCTGCCGCGCTGACGGCAGTCTACCTTCTCGTCGTGGAGGTCCTGATCCGACGCGAGATCACGTTCTTCCCCACCCACGGATGGGGGGGGCGAGCGAGGCCTGGGTTGGCCGAGAGCGAGCCCGCCAGCCT
>JBEKXR010000354.1:0-4693 GCA_049511935.1 Spirochaetia bacterium
CGCGAAGACTCCGGGGCACGCAACCACTTCAACTGCCCCATCGTCACGTCCTATCCCGAGGTGGTGCTGAACAACGTCGATGGAATTCGGCAGGGCGCGGTGAGATATGCGAATCCCTTTCTCCCGCTCCACGATGCTCGACGGCTGAAGGTGCGCCTTGCGGAAGAGCTTGCATGGTCCGGTGTCACCGCCAGGGAAGTCTCTGCCGCCGTGGAGGCCGGCAAGGCCAAGCAGGCGCGCTTCCGGGCCGACGTGCGCACGCAGGGACGGAAGGCGCTGGATGAGATCAGGAGCCGGGGCCTCCATGGCCTGGTCTTTGCCGGCCGTCCGTACCACCTGGATCCCGAGATCAACCACGGTATTGCTGAGCTCGCCGTCTCCCTTGGCATGCCGGTGCTCACGGAAGACTCTGTCGCCCACCTCGGCCGGATCCAGAGACCCCTGCGCGTCGTCGACCAGTGGACGTACTCTACGCGCCTCTACGCCGCCGCGCACGCGGTGGCGGAACGCGACGACCTCGAGCTCGTCCAGTTGAACTCATTCGGCTGCGGGCTCGATGCGGTGACGGCCGACCAGGTGCAGGAGATCCTCGAGGCACGGGGCAAGATTTCGACGGTGATCAAGATCGACGAGCAGTCGAACCTCGGCGCCGCGCGCATCAGGCTCCGCTCTCTCAGAGCGGCGGTGCATGCAAGGGCGAGAAGTGGTGTTCGCCTCCATGCGTCCCCGCCGGAGCCGGCGAGGCCGGTCTTCACGGAAGTCATGCGCCGCGCACACACGATTCTCGCGCCCCAGATGTCGCCCATCCACTTCCGCATCATCGAACACGCCTTCCGCCTCTCGGGCTACAGGCTGGAGATCCTTCCCGAGGTGGACAGGAACGCGGTCAACGAGGGTCTCACCTTCGTGAACAATGATGCGTGCTTCCCCTCGGTGCTCGTCGTCGGCCAGATGATGGCGGCTCTGCGCTCGGGCCGCTACGATCTCACGCGCACGAGCCTGCTCGTCACCCAGACCGGCGGCGGCTGTCGGGCAACCAATTACATCGCCTTCATCAGGAAGGCCCTCGCCGATTCGGGCATGGCGCACGTGCCGGTGATTTCCCTGAACGCGCTGGGCCTGGAGAAAAACCCCGGGTTCCGCGTGTCGCGGAAGCTGATCGCACGGGGGCTCATGTCGCTCGTCTACGGCGACCTGCTCACGAGGATGCTGTACCGCGTGAGACCCTACGAAGCCGTGGCCGGGTCCGCGCAACGGCTGAGCGACGAATGGACCGCGCGCTGCCGGGACTCCCTGGCCCGAGCCGGCATGATCCGCTACGGGAGGACGATTCGCGCCATGGTCCACGACTTCGACGCGCTGCCCCTTGTGGGGAGGAGGAAACCACGGGTCGGCGTGGTCGGGGAGATCCTGGTGAAGTTCCACCCCACCGCGAACAACGGGATCGTCGACCTGATCGAATCCGAGGGCGCGGAGGCGGTGGTGCCCGATCTCACGGGCTTCCTCCTGTATGCCACCTACGGAGGGCAGTTCCGCCGGCGGTCGCTCGCCGGCAGCCTTCTGGGCTCTCTGCTCTCCCGCGCCGCGATTGCGATAATGGAAGTTTTCCGCTGGCCGCAAAAGAGGGCGCTCGCCCGTTCATCGCGGTTCCACGCCCCCTCCACGATCTCCACTCTCGCCGAGGGAGTGAACGGGATCGTCCAGCTGGGCAACGTGACCGGCGAGGGGTGGTTCCTCACCGCGGAGATGGTGGAGCTCATCCGGGAAGGGGTGGACGCGATCGCCTGCATCCAGCCCTTTGCCTGCCTCCCGAATCACGTCACGGGGAAGGGAATGATTCGCGAGCTGCGCCGGCGCCATCCCGGGGTGACGGTGGCGGCGATCGACTACGATCCGGGCGCGAGCGAGGTGAACCAGCTCAATCGCCTGAAGCTGCTCCTTGCATCGGCCCGCGATGCCCGCGCCGTGCAGACCAGCCGGAACTAGAATCGGTTTCTCAGACCTTTTCCTGATTGCATTCTAGTTCGGGCTGCGATATTTGTCACTCAGGTAGAGGAGAGCGCGGCTTCCTTTCCTTGGGACATTCGCAAGCGAGTTCTCGATCAGGAAGATCCTGTCCGGTTCCAGCGACCCCTCGCTGACAAGGTACGCCTTTACGATTCTGGACCGGTTGGCGGCGAGCAGCTGAAGATCACCGGTATCGTTCTTGACGTCCACGGAACCCTCGATATCGAGCATGAACTCCGGCCATCGCTTCAGGCCCTGGAGAATCGTATTCAGTTTCCCTGTTTCCTGCGGGATGAGTTCTGCGCTCTCGGAAGCAAACTCCTGGAATCCGAGTTCGTCGCCTCCGCCGCCCATTTGGGCGCCCAGCGCTGCAAACGGGAACGTGACAGTCTTCGTGAGAGGATTCAGGATGGCATCAATGATAGCTTTCTGAATGTCGAACTTGGGGTCGTCCAGCGTTCCTGCGATCGGAAGATTCAGCGTGATCCTTCCGCTCGAATCTTTGAGGAGGGCAATGCCCAGGGGCACCGGGAGATTCGTGGCGTCCTTGCTCTCCGTCTTCCCTCCCAACGTCAGGCGATCAATTTCTATCTTACTCTTGGCGTTGAGCTTCCGGCTTTGAATCGAAAACGCGACGTCCAGACTGAGCTCCCCCGCCGTCAGTTCGTAGCCGAGATACCTTGCCGCGTACGGGCTGAGCGGAGTGAGATTGACGTTTTGAATGAGCCCGCGGACGTTCGTTTCTCCTTCCACGTGGGTCAGATTGGTCTCCCCGGAAATCTGAAGCTGGGCCGCATCGTTGATATTGGCGTGGACTGCCACGTTCGCCAATCGGGGATCCACTGACGAGAACCCTCCCATTCTGACATCCAGATGATTCAGGGCCATTGTCACGGGCGGTTCTGAGGAGGCATCGGTGAATACAAGATTCCCCTCACTGAGCGTGACCGCGGCGAAGGAAGCGGTGAGAGGCCTCATCTGGAAAGTCGGCTTGGAAAGCACGAGTTCCTTCCACCCCACGGTTTCCCGGCCGAAAACATGGTTCACTTCCGCGGCGAAATCCGCCAAACGGATTTCGCCTGCCGCAAAGTTCCAGTTTGCAGAAGTCGCTGCCGTGGTCATCGAAGGAGTGAGCATGGGCTTTACCAGGTGCTGAACGTTGAACGAGTTGTCCGGAAGGCGCGAGAGAACGGCAGATCCGCCGGTGATGGCGATCGAGGCGACATCGATCTTCTGATGCAGCAAATCCACATTGGCGCCATGAATCGCGAGCTCCTCGAACCCAAACATGGGCGCGTTGCTCCCGCGCTCGTACACTTTGAGAGAGTGGACCGCGATAGTGCCGTGCTCCAGGAGAACCTTCAG
The DNA here is from genome assembly GCA_049511935.1 of Spirochaetia bacterium. Classification (GTDB taxonomy): domain Bacteria; phylum Spirochaetota; class Spirochaetia; order SZUA-6; family Fen-1364; genus Fen-1364. Next base: position 3,373 of record JBEKXR010000354.1, read on the forward strand.
GCGGTCCCGGGCAAGATCCACTTCGTATGAGGCACGCGCCGTGAGTGTTCCGTCCGCGATCGTGACATTGAAGGGCTTCTCGAAGTATGGGTAGTATTTGTTTATCCGGACGTCCTCAGCCGCGAGCTCCCCACGCGAGCTCAAAGGATCCAGGCGAAAGAACCCGCTTGACGAGAACTTCTCGCCTCGTTCTGAGACGGCGCTCACCGAAAATGAGTTGTTGTGGTCAGCGCTTGTCGAGAAGTCATTTGCCGTCGCCGTGATGTGGCTGAGGGTCGTGGAGAACCTGCTGGGGAGGGCTGCATCGCGAAAGAAAACTGTTCCATCAACGAGACGCATCAGGTTCAGGCGGAGCTGAGGCATTTTCGGCCAGTCCAGGAGGAGCAGATCGGCGAAGCTCAGCGTGCGATCAGCGTTCCGGGCGATATTCAGGTGGGGTTCACGCAGAACCGCCTCCTTGAACACCCAGATGTGATCTGCGAGAGAGGACCAGGGATCCAATCTGGCGTAGAGGGAGTCCCAGGAGAGGAGGACGCCGCCCTTTGGCTCATCGAGCTGAAGCCCCCGGATGGTGACCGAAATGTCGCGAAGGTTGAAATCGATTTTCTGGATTGAGACAGTACGCCCCAGAAATTTCGTCAATACGGGGACAGCAACCCTCTTGAGGATCACCGGAGAGAGCAGCAACACCGTGGCCGTCGAGAGGAGGATGAACGCTGCAGCGGCAGCGAGGAGCTTGCCGAGCCTGGTGGCGAATATTTTCATAACGTTATCCTCTGGCGGCAATGACTTATTTTCGAATGGAAACTGCCTTCACACTAAAATACTCATTATCAGCCGTGGAAAGGTGATTTTCTTTATAGATTCGCAAGCTGCGCCGGCGGCACCCCGTGGGCCCGCGATGCCCGCGCCGTGCAGACCAGCCGGAACTAGAAGCGGCTTCTCAGACCTTCTCCCAGGCGCCGGACTTCTCGGACTTGAACAGGGCATCCAGCACTTTCATTTTCGCCACCGCGTCCTCTGGGGGTGTCGGGGCGGAACCGCCTTCCCTGACGGCGCGGGAAAACGCTTCGAACATCTCTAGTGATTATAGGCCGCTCGAGGTTACGCGCGAAGATTTAGAAGAAGCCTTCGCTATGGCCTGCGAAGCGCTCTCCCTGCATCCGTCCGGCATGCTCCGACATGGTCAGAGACGAAATCCGCAATCGCTCGGTGAATAAGACGCTGACCATCCCGCATTGGCTCAATGAAGAGGCCGAGCGAAACCGTGTGAACTTCTCGCAGGTCCTCAAGGACGCTTTGCGCGAACGTCTGGGAGTAT
>JBEKXR010000355.1:0-4691 GCA_049511935.1 Spirochaetia bacterium
CTGGTGCCCTTCCTCCAGTTCACCCCCACCACCGCCAACTGGGATAACGAGTACATCACCCGCGGCAAGGAGATCACCGGCGCGCTGCGCAACAGCCTCATCATCGCCGGGGGGGCCACCCTGATCGCCATCTCGCTGGGCACCATGGCCGGCTACGGCCTGGCACGCTTCCGCTTCCGCCGGTGGAAAAACAAGGACATGACCCTGTGGTTCCTCTCCCAGCGCTTCCTGCCTCCCATGGCCACCGCCATTCCCTTCTTCCTGTTCATGAAAACCCTGAGGCTGCTGGACACCCACTGGGCACTCATCATGGCCAACGCAACCTTCATCATGCCCTTTGCGGTTCTGATCCTGCGCGACGTGTTCAAGGAGCTGCCCGTGGAGCTGGAGGAGGCGGCTCTGGTGGATGGGGCCTCGCGCTTCGGCACCTTCATGCGAATCGCCCTTCCCCTGGCCGCACCTGCCATCGCGGTGGCAGCGGTGATCTGCTTTGCCTTTGCGTGGAACGAGTTTCTTTTCGGGCTGATCCTGACCTACCAGAAGGCGCAGCCGGTGACGGTGATCATCGCGGGGGTGGAGCATACCCAGGGCATCCAGTTCTGGTTCATTGCAACGCGGCTCCTGGCGGCCATCGTGCCCCCGGCCATCCTGGCGCTATTGGCCCAGCGCTACATCGTTCGCGCCCTGACCTTCGGCGCCATCAAGGGCTGACGCGCCGGCGGAACGCTCCACGAACGCGTTTGGATGATGAATTCCCGAGCCGAGGGCTTCTGGAGAAAGGGGAGGAGAGCCTTGCCCCTGCCGGCGGGGATGACGCGGGGGCGGGGTATGTGCAATACTCACAAGACTGTGCAGAGTCCAATCTTAGGTCGGAATTGCAGCCGACAACCATGGGAGTGGCGACTGACGGTCCGTCAGGTCTTTGCAACGAACACCAATATACGGGAGTTGATATTTCAGCAAGCTGGAGAGCGTTCTTCGAAGCCCGTGCCGGGGGCAGTTCGTTCTGCAGCAGGAGGCGGGTCTTGAGAAGCAAGATTGCTCCGAATCTATTCTTGCATATACTGACAAAATCTCCCGGTCTTCTTCCGAAAATGTTCCGATTCCTTTACAGAAAGAGATTCGGTGCGGACAGGGACGTCAGACGCGGGGATGGGACAGCATCCAAACCTCCCTATATGGTGAGTCTCAGGCTGACGAATGCGTGCAATCACCGATGCCCCGTCTGCGGACAGTACGGGGTCAGAGGGTACATGAAGGAACCTGAAAGGAAGACGCCCCTATTAAAGACGCTCCCGGTCGAGACGTACAAGGAAATGATGGATGACCTCGCGTTCTACCAGCCCTACTACTACGCGACAGGCGGCGAGCCTTTCCTCTATCCCGGCCTGGTGGAGCTCATGAATTACGCGAAGGCCAGGGGCAGCAACGTTTTTGTCGTCACAAATGGCACGAAACTGGGGCAGCACGCGGAAGAGCTGGTGAGGAACGAATGGGACATGCTGGTCGTCTCTTTTGATGGACCGGAAGAGATCCATGATGCGTGTCGAAGGACTGAGGGAGCATATAAGGCAGCCATTCAGGGAATTCGTGAGGTGCAGGAATGGAAAGCTCGTTTGAAAAAGCCCAAACCACTGCTCGTGACGGTGACGACTCTGTCGAGCGAAAACATAAAATGCCTGGACGAAACCTATAGCATCGGAAGAACGCTGAATCCTGATCTCATGGCGGTGTTTCTTTCGTGGTTCACCAGCGAACAACTGGGCAAGGCTCAAGGTGACCTGTTGCGTGACACCCTGGGAGTGGAAGCATTCACCTGGAAGTCCTATGCAAGAGAGTTTGCAGTGGAGCAGGCGCAGCTTTTCATGGACAATCTCTCCAGGGTGGAAAATAGGAAGTGGCCTTTCAATCACATTGTGGTACCGAGCTTGAGCGGCACCGATATGCGAGATTACTATTTAAAACCGTCGGAAATGTTCGGATACGACAAATGCGTCACCCCGTTCCTGGAAGTCAATATCATGCCGAATGGCGATGTGGTGACGTGCCGGGACTACATCGATGTCAAGGTGGGCAATATTGCCGAAAAAAAGCTGCTGGATATCTGGAATGATGAGGGCTTCGTGCGATTTCGGAGACTGCTGCTCAGCAAGGGCGGATTGCTGCCCCAGTGTACCCGCTGCTGCGGTCTGATGGGATTCTAGAAAACAAGTCCCCTCCGTGGAGTACCCCCTCGGCGCCGGCTCTGAGACCCGCGAGCACGCCGGCGGCAGGTGTGATCTCCACGCCTTGTCAAGCTGGCAGCGCATAGTGCATATTGGAAATGTCATTCATGACTCGCAGCATCCATCGATACGCGAGAAGAGCGGTCTCTCTGCCATGCTAGTGGCAATTGACGGCCCGGCAGGGGTCGGCAAGAGCACGATCGCACGCAGGTGCGCCGAGCACGCGGGCTTCCTTTACATCAACTCCGGAAGCTTCTACAGGGCAGTCACTCTGGCGGTTCTCGAGCGGAAGGCCGCTCCAGATAACCCCGAAGCCGTGCTGGGAGTGGCCCGCTCGAGCCGATTGGAGCTGCGGGACGGGGAGGTGTGCCTCGATGGCAAGAGCGTGGAGAGCCTCCTCCACGGCGACACGGTGGACGCCTGGGTCGCCTCGCATTCCGCCATCCCCGGGGTGAGAGACATCGTGAACGCCCGGCTTCGCGAGATCGCCGCCCGCCGTGACGCCGTTGTCGAGGGACGTGACATCGGGACCGTGGTCTTCCCCGACGCCCGGGTGAAGATCTTCCTCGATGCGGATATCGCAACCCGTGCTTCACGCCGGCATGAGCAGGGGGTGAGCAGACTCTCACTCGACGAAACTCGAGCGGCGATCGGTGCGCGGGACACGGTTGACAGGAACAAGCCCACCGGGCGCCTCGTGGCCGCGCCGGATGCCCTCCACATTGATACCTCGCTCTTGACCATCCAGCAAGTTTGTGAGAGAGTTGACGAAGCAATTCTCGTGAGCAGAAATAATCCGGGAGATATACGCTGACTATGAGCACAGACGACAAGAAGAAACTCGCCCCGGAAGCTGAGAACCAGCTCCAGGAGCAGTACGTGCAGTCCCTCCAGCCCATCGAAGAAGGCCAGATGATACCCGGCAGGGTCATCGAGGTCGACGATGACTACGTCTACGTGGACGTGGGTTACAAGTCGGAGGGCAAGATCCCGAGCAATGAGTTCGACACGAAGCCCCAGATGGGCGAGACAGTCTACGTCATCCTCGTGCGGAAGGAAGGCCGGGAAGGCCAGGTCATCGTTTCCAAGCGGAAGGCCGACGAGAAGATCTTCTGGAAGGATCTCCGCATCGCCTTCGACGAGCACAAGCCGGTGCAGGGCACCATCGCCCATAAGATCAAGGGCGGCTACGAGGTGGACCTCGGCAACGATATTCGCGCCTTCCTCCCCATGTCGAAGGTGGACGTGAAGAGGCCCAGCGAGAACTCCGACTACGTCGGCGTGCAGTCTCCGTTCTACATCGACCGCCTGTACGCGAAGGGCAAGACGAATATCGTCGTCTCCCGCCGCGACTGGATGGAAGAGGACATCAAGAAGCGCCGCGAAGAGTTCTTCGGGCAGGTCAAGATCGGGGACACCGTGGAAGGCGTGGTGAAGAGTTTCACCTCCTTCGGCGCCTTCGTCGACCTCGGGGGATTCGACGGCCTCCTGCACATCAACGACATGAGCTGGGGCCACGTGACGCGGCCCAAGGACTTCGTGAAGCTCGGTGAATCGATCCAGCTCAAGGTCATCCGCCTGGAGCCCCAGGAGGGAAGGATCAACCTCAGCCTCAAGCATTTCTCCGAGGATCCCTGGAACCACTTCGAGGAGAAGTACCACATCGGTGACGTGGTGAAGGGCAAGGTCACGAAGCTCGCCGATTTCGGCGCCTTCATCGAGATCGAGGAAGGGATCGAGGGCCTTGCGCACATCTCCGAGCTCTCCTGGGTGCGGAAGGTGAAGCACCCGCGGGAGGTGTTGAAGGTCGGGGACGTCGTCGAAACGAAGATCCTCAACTATGACATCCAGCAGGGAAAGCTCTCTCTGGGCCTGAAGCAGGTCCTTCCGAATCCCTGGGACGACATCGACCAGCGCTACCCGGTGGGGATGCGCATGACGCGCAAAGTTCTGCGGGCCAGCCCCTACGCCCTGTTCTTCGAGATCGAAGAAGGCATCGACGGCGTCATGCACGTGGACGACATGTCCTGGACCAAGAAGGTCAGGAACGCTTCCTCCTTCGCCAAGGTGGACGAGGAGGTCGAGGTCATGGTCGTCGGGATCGACAAGGAGCGCGGCAAGGTCCAGCTCGGGGTGAAGCAGCTCTCGGAAGACCCATGGGAGTCGATCGCGCGTGCATATCCGCGCGGCAGCATCATCTCCGGCGAGATCACGAACATCACCGATTTCGGCTTTTTCGTGAAGGTGCAGGGCGGCATCGAAGGCCTCGTGCACAAGCTGAACATCGCGGACGACAGGGTGGAGCCGCTGGAAGCCGCCATGGCGAAGTACAAGGTGGGCGACACGGTGCAGGCGGTCGTCACGGAGTGCAGCCCTTCCAAGCAGAAACTCTCCCTGTCCCTGAAGGACTACGTGAAGCGTGTCCAGCGCGAGGAGATGGACAAGTACATCCACGACGAGTCCAAG
>JBEKXR010000356.1:0-4653 GCA_049511935.1 Spirochaetia bacterium
AAGGCCACCCGACCCTGGTGGTTCGCCAACCCGCTTCCCGAATGCTATACTCTGTTCATACGAAGGAGTAATGGATTTTTCATGTCTTCCGAAGACAAGGAAAAAGCAACGTTCAAGGACGGTCTTCTGCGCCAGGGTGTCCCTGCCGAGGAGATCGAGAAAGTTTATCGGACCCTCCGGGAGAAGGGCTACGGCGAAGAAGAGGCAAGAAAACGCTCCCGTGCCGCGCTGGAGCGGCTGAAGAGCATCAGGGAGATGGAGGAGCGGCGCCGCGCCGCGCTCGCCGCGCAGGGAGGAGCCGCCGGACCTGCCCTCGCGGGGGCTTCCTCCGCCGCCGCCGAGAAGGAGCAGGGCAGGCGCGCCGTCGACTGGGTGCCTGCGGTGCCGCAATGGCTGCGGCGGCGCATCAACAGGTACGCATATAAGAACGGATACCTCATCACGAGGCTGCCCCAGCGTTTCGACGATTTCATGAGCTACTTCGATCATTCGCGGCCGGATTTCGTGAGCCGGGCGCTGCTCGCGCTGCTGGCCGACGAGAGGGGCTTCCGCGGGGAAAACCCCTATCACCTGTCATTCATCGACACTCTCGATGCCCTGCGCGACAGCGCCGGGCGGCTGATGGGAAGAAGAGCCGCGGGTGACCCGTCGCGCAAGGCCGAGGAGGTACTGGCAGAGCTCCGCGCGCGCGAGCCGTTTGCCGTGGAGTTCTTCTCAGTCTTTACCCAGCCCTACGACATGCTGCGCAAGAGCCTGGAGTATCTCGGAACCAGCCTCCGCGCCCACGCACAGGTGCGCGTCTCCGACCTCGCGCGGGTGGTGAAAGACGGTTGCCGGCTTGTCGCCATCACCGATGCGGTGGAACGGGAGAAGCTCGACATGCTGTTCGACATCTCCCGGGAGGTGAATCTCGACAAAACTCCGAGCGCCCGGGCGGCCGGGGAGATGCTGGAGGCGGAGGGCCAGTTCCGCGCCTGCTTCCAGAACATGGGACGGTTCGCCCACGAGCTGTACCCTGCGCTCCTGAAGATGATCGCCGCGTTCTACACGGAGGAGGACGGGACGGCCGAAAAGACGACCGCCGTGCGCCAGTTCCTCGGTATCCAGGACAGCGACATCCTCACCTGGGAGGGGTGGCAGCACAGGATGCATGAGCTTCGGGAAAAGGAGCTGCAGGAGAGCCAAGCCCGCGAGCTGGCTCGCCTGGAACAGGAAAAAACCGAGAAGTTCAGTGTCCGTTTCGAGGGCACGCTCATCATGCTCGCCTCCCTTTTCCCCGAGTCCGGCGTGGAGCGCATCGAGCAGGGAGAGTTCGTCCTGCCCTATTTCGCCAACAGGATCTTCCGGCACTCACCGGTCTTCCAGGCGAGGGCGGTGGACTTGGAGAGCATATCCGCCCAGGACATCATGGGCATCGTGCTCGTGATTCATTCCCTCCTCGACGACATGCTTTCCTCCCTCGATCTCGGGGAGCTGGAGAAGCTGGTCGGCCGAGAGGGGCTGCACGACGACCTGCTCGCGCTGAGAGACGAGTGGCGGGAGGCGTACCCGCGCGTCTTCGAGCCCTACCTCGACGCGGTGCGGGAGTACGCGCGCGAGATCGGCGGAGATCCCCGGTATGCGGCGCTTTTCAAGGAAAGCCAGAGGGCCCGCACCCTCGCGGAGCGCATCAACCAGCTGCGCAACGCCGCAATCAGGGGCTTCAGCCACCTCATGACGGAGCGGCTCTACGTCGAGGGGCCCCGGCTCTACGAGCTGGCCACCCGGCTGTCCGTCCTCCTCACGGAGGCGGGGATGGTGCTCAACCAGACCACCCTCGACGCCGGGGACCCGATGAGCAGGAAGGTCATGGAGGATCTCGGTGCGAAAGGTATCGTGGACTTCATCGCCGCGGCCCGGACGGGAACGGTCGACTACCACCCCGTCACCCGGCAGGTGAAGCGATGGGTCGAGGCCCGGTTCCGGGAGACTGTCCTCGCCATCCCGCAGAAGGCCCAGGTTGCGTTTCTCGACGTGATGCGCGGCGTGGCGTACCTCTACGAAGCCCTGCTGAACGATTCGAAGAGCCCTGCCGCCCTGGCGAGCCACGGCATCGTCAACGCTTCTTCGGCGGAGCACGCGGTGTGGAACAAGGAGAGGGCCGTGGGCGCGCGGGACGCCCAGCAATCACTGCAGGCAAGCCTTGGTGAGAAGTTCCCCGGGCAGTACCTCGACTCTCTCACCGGCCTGAAGAACAAGGACTATTTCCTGAACAAGCTTCCCCGGAAGCTCCAGCGGCTGCGCGGGAGCGGGACTCCGCTCGCCTTTCTGATGATCGACATCGACCACTTCAAGTGGGTGAACGACTCGCTGGGCCACGCGCGCGGCGACGAGGTGCTGAAGGCGACGGCGGCGATGATCCTCGACAACATCCGCGAGGGAGACCTCGCGGTACGATACGGGGGAGAGGAAATTCTTATCGTTGTTCCCTCCGACATGCACACGGGGATCATCCTTGCCGAGAGGCTGCGCTTCGCCCAGGAGACGAGGGTACTCTCGCGCGAAGGCATGCAGGACGTGCGCAAGGTCGGGAAGGACGGCGGACAGCCCTGCTCGACCCTCTCCATTGGCGTAGCCGACATCGGGGGAATCATCGATATGCAGAAGGCGGTGGAGAAAGTGGATCGGGCCCTGTACGCGGCGAAGCGGACGCGCAACTCGGTTGTTTTCGTGGACAAGAGCGGAGAGGCTTTCACTTCGTATTCGGACTACCGCCGCAGGGCCGCCGCCGGATAGTCCGGAATTGCCGTTTCACGCAAAGTGGCAGGCCACGAAATGGGCGGGACGGAGCTCGCGCCATTCGGGAGTCGTTTCAGCACAGACGGGCCGGGCAATCGGGCAGCGGGTGCGGAACCGGCAGCCGGATGGAGGATTGACTGGGGAAGGGATCTCGCCCTTGAGAATGACCCGCTGCCGCTTTTCCTCAACCACGGGATCGGGGATCGGCACTGAGGAGAGCAGCGCCTGCGTGTAGGGGTGCAGCGGGCTGGTGTACAGCTCGCGGCTGGCCGCCAGTTCGACGATGATCCCGAGATACATCACCGCCACGCGGTCGCAGACGTGGCGAACCATCGAGAGGTCGTGTGCGATGAAAAGGTAGGTCAGGTTGAGCTGCTTTTGCAGATCGACCAGGAGGTTCACCACCTGCGCCTGGATCGAGACGTCGAGAGAGGAAATCGGCTCGTCGCAGACCACCAGCTGCGGACGAAGAGCCAGCGCGCGCGCCACGCCGATGCGCTGCCGCTGACCGCCGGAGAACTCGTGCGGGTAGCGGTTGGTGTAGGACGGATCGAGCTTCACCAGAGCGAGCAGGGAGCGCACCTCCTCGTCGATTTCTTTCCTGGATTTCCCCTGCCGGTAGACTCTCAGGGGATCGCTCACGATCTCCCCGACGGTCATGCGCGGGTTCAGGCTGGCATAGGGGTCCTGGAAGATCATCTGCATCTTGCGGCGCGATGCCCGCAGCTCTCCACGGCTCAACGTCACGATGTCCACCTCATCAAGGTAGACCGACCCTGACGTGGGCCGGTAGAGCTGCATGATCGTGCGGCCTGTCGTCGACTTTCCGCAGCCTGATTCCCCCACGAGCCCCAGGGTTTCCCCGCGGCTGAGGTCGAATGACACCCCGTCCACCGCGTGGACCACGCTGGTCTGCCGGCGGAAGAGGGAACGCGAGTGCACCGGGAAATGCTTGACGAGATTTTCGACCCGCAGGATCAGATCGTCCGCCATCTCATGCTTTCTCGAGCTTCGGCTTCACCCAGCAGGCTACACTGTGCCCGGGGGTAATTCCTTCCAACGACGGGTTTTCCTTCCGGCACTGCGGGATGGCGAACTTGCAGCGCGGCGCAAACGGGCAGGATGCGGGTTTCTCGAAAAGCACCGGGGGCAGTCCATCGATGGAGGCCAGGCTCCTCCGTTGCTCCGCATCCACTCGCGGCAGGCTGCCCAGGAGCCCGATCGTGTACGGGTGGCGGGGATCGGCGTACAGCTCCTTGACCGGCGCTTCTTCGATGAAGCACCCGCCGTACATCACCATGACCCGCTGCGCCAGGCCGGCGATGATCCCCAGGTCATGCGTGATCCAGATGACCGCCATCCCCATCTCGTCGCGCAGCTTTTTGACGAGCTCGACGATCTGTGCCTGGATGGTGACGTCGGGTGCGGTGGTGGGCTCAGCCCAATCAAAATAAAGTAGTAATTCCCGTTTGGACAGTCAAACACGCATTTGCTCATTCGGAGGATTTGCGCTACTTTCTGTAGTCACATGACAGACTGGAACGCGATTCGTCGGTCGTACATGGTCCCCGGGGACGTCGTGTACCTCAATAATGGCTCCTTCGGTCCGGCGCCCCGGCCCGTGTTCGACGCTCTCGTGCGCTACATGCAGCAGCTGGAAGAGAACCCCGCGGTCTTCAACGACCAGTTCACCCGGATGCAGACCGTGGTGAAGCCGAAGCTGGCGGCATTTGTGGGGTGCAGGCCTGAGTACATGGCAATCGTCATGAACCTCACCTTCGGCATGAACGTGCTCGCCCAGGGGATCCGCGGCCTTGCCCCAGGGGACGAGATCCTTACCACGGACCAGGAATACGGCGCGGTGAACAACATCTG
>JBEKXR010000357.1:0-4642 GCA_049511935.1 Spirochaetia bacterium
CTTCACGATCTTCTCGCGCGTGAGGGCGGCAGCAGAATCACGGACGGGCCTGCCCCGGGTTTTTGAGTGACCGGCCTGGCCTTGCACCTTGCGAGCGTGGAGGCTCCTTTTCACCGCGACGGGTCCCAGAGGGCCAGCTCGGTGATCATCCGCGGACCCGCCGCAGATAGTCGTCCACGGCAAGCCCGCCGGGAAGGGGCCCCTTGCCGAGCCATCGGCCGATGCGGTCATCCTGCTCCTTTTTCACTCCTATCAGCTTGCCTTCTATGGCATTGAAATCCAGGACCGTACCGGGCCGCAGACCCAGCTTGTCGCGAATTGCCTTCGGGATGGTGACCTGGCCCTTTTCCGAGACCGTGGCTTTCATGCCACAAGAGTGTGATTTCCCACCGCACAGGTCAATCTCTGCCAGGGTTCCCGCCGCCGGCAGCGGGGAGCACCCGTTCATGTCTCCGACACCTTCGCCTCCCGCGCATTGAAGCGCACCACGGTGAGGAGCGCAAAGAGCCCCGCGAAGCACGCGAGTGCCAGGCAGGTGGAGAGCGCCGTGCGCATCCCCTTTCCGTCCAGGATGATGGCGCGCATGCCCTGCATGGCCCAGTATGCAGAGGAGGCCTTGGCCGCGGCCTGCGCCCAGTGGGGCAGCTCGCTCACCGGCGCGAATGACCCGCCCAGGCCCGACAGCACGATCGCAAACACGTTTGCCAGCACGTTGAGCTGGTCCAGTGTCCTGCACCATGCGATCAGCATCATCGTCGTCGCCATGATGCAGATGGCAAATCCTACGGCGATGAGAACAAGGGCCGGCAGCGAGCCTGCCACGTGCAGGTGGAACAGGAGCCCTCCGGCGCAGAAGACCACGACGAGCTGCACGAGCAGCAGGAGAAGCCCCGGGGCGATCTTGCCGATGAGGATCTCCATGGTGCCAGAGGCGATGCGATGCCGGTCCCACGTGCCCATCCCTGCTCGCGGTAGAACTGGATGCCGATGACGCCGATCACGAAGAATGAGAACATCACCGTCATCCCCGGAACGGCCTGCTCCGCGCCGCCGGCGTGCGCGTAGCCCTGCGCCTGCAGGAGCGCCCGGCTCGCCGGCGCCAGGAACGCCATGAGACCGAGCGGCATGAAGATGAACACCATGAGAGGCACGGGGTCCGACAGGTAGAGCTTGATCGTGTTCCGTGCCAGTGAAAGGCTACGCCTGAGCATTGGTTTCCTCCGTTGCATCGACCGCATCCACGCCATGACCGGTGATCGAAAGGTAGGCGCTCTCAAGGCTCGCCGGAACGATCCGCACCCCGCGGAGCCGGCCGGCATCCCCGTTGAGTTTCGCGATGGCTGCAGCGGTGGCCGAGGCCGGGTCTGCCGTCATCGCCCAGAGATGCGATCCCTTCTGCTGCCAGCCGTCCAGGAGGGGCGCGTCGCCCCTGAACTCCAGCTCCGCCCGCGATTGACCGTGCCGGGCTACCACCACCGCGCACCCGTCCGCCGCGATCTTTTTGACGGCCTCCAGCAGCTTCATCCTGGCCACGACGTCGGCTCCCACCGTCGGCTCGTCCAGGAACAAGAGCCGAGGCGCGTGCAGTATCGCAAGTGCCGTGTGAAGCCGCCTCTTTTGACCGCCGGAAAGGTCGCCCGCCCGGCGCTCCAGCAGGTTGGCGATGTCGAGTGCATCCGCTACCTCGTTGATTCTCGTCTTCAGTTTGCGGCCGGTCACGCCGTTCCAGCGGCCGAAGAACTCCATGTTCGCCCGCACGCTGATGGTGGGGTACAGGCCCAGCTCCTGGGGCGCGCAGCCCACGATGCCCCGGATGGCCTTGCGGTTGGATGCGGCATCGAGGCCGGCCACCCGGACCGACCCTGAGTCCGCGTCCCGAAGTCCTGTCATGATAGACACCAGCGTGGTCTTTCCCGCGCCGTTGGGTCCGATCAGGCCGCACACCTCGCCGGGTGCCACGTGAAGGTCGACGCCTTCCAGCACCCTCAGCTTGCCGTAGGACTTCCGCAGTCCCTCGATCTGAAGCATTTCCATTCCTCCTCTTTTTCTACTATGTAGAATATATATATACTATGTAGAAATATCAAGAGGAGAATGAGGTTAGTTGCGGATGCTCCGCCGGGTTGCTGTTCAAGTGCTGGGCACCGCGAAGGCGTTACAACTCATCAGCGGCGGACAATGCCTGACCATGGCTAACGCCAGGTTGCGGATACCAACTAAACTTGGTATATTGGAGGAGAGAGGGTGCCGCGAAGCGGCGAGCAGGTGCCCAAACTCTATATGCAAGCGGGCTGGACGATACTCGGTAGGAGAGGCTCTCACGTGAAAGTCGGGAAGGGCGGACTTCGTGAAACGATACCCATGCACAAGGAGCTGGCGATCGGACTGGAACGCAAGCTCATGAAGCGCCTGGCCCTGGAGGGATTTGACACGGGAGAACGCCGGTGAGATATCATTTCAAGGTCCACAATGGGAGACGGCCTTGGGCTGAATGTGTCGAGCTGGAGGGTTGCGTTACACAAGGGAAGAACAGAGACGAGCTGGAACGGAACATGAAAGAAGCCCTCAACCTTTACCTGGAGGAGCCCGAATCGTCCAGCACGATGTTCCCACCGCCCCAGTCCAGGCACGGCGGGTCCGACGTCGTTTCTATAGAAGTGGAACCTTCGGTTGCTTTTTCCATGCAGCTAAGGCAGCTTCGATTGCAATCCCGCCTGACCCAGAAAGAGGCAGCCAGGCGTCTTGGGATGCGCAGTCTCTACAGTTACCAAAGGCTCGAGCGCCGATCCAACCCGTCGCTTGCCACCATCAAGAAGATAAAAGCTCTATTCCCCGAGTTTTCCCTGGACTCAGTCCTCGGCTGACAGCCACGCAGTCCCTCGCCTTGAACGACACAGAATTGTCACGAGGCCGGAGAATGGCAATGCCCAAGGGCGACCTGAGAGGCCCCTGCACCGGGCGCTACGAAATCACCTCTTCCAATCCTTGAGGAAGCGCGGAAGGGAAGTGACCGCAATGCCGCGGCCCGCAGGGTAGGTCTCCTTGACGGGCGCGATGATCCATGCCTCTGCGATGTCCAGGTCTCCAAGTGCCTGGCGGAATCCTCGCGTGACCTCGGGTGCGGAGGAGGCCGTGCACTCTATCGCCACGCGCCGCCTGCCGCGTTCCAGCACCAGGTCGATTTCATTCCCGGAAGAGGTTCGATAGAAGCTCGCCTTCCATTCGCCGGCCACAGCCAGGACGTTATCTAACACGAACCCTTCCCAGGAGACGCCGTAGACCGGGTGTCCCAACAGATCGTTGAACCCTCGGATCCCATGGAGGGCATGAAGGAGCCCGGAATCCCGGATGAAGACCTTGGGAGATTTGATCAGTCGCTTCCCGAGGTTGGCGGTCAGCGGGGGGAGCACTCTCAGCATGTACGTCTGATGGAGAAGATCCAGGTAGGAACGCGCCGTATGGTGACTTACTCCCATGGACTCTCCGAGCCGGGAGCTGTTGAAAACCTGTCCGTGGAGGTGGGCGCACATCTGCCAGAACCGCTCGACCTGCGCCGCGGGAACCCTCGAGCCCAGCTGGGGGATGTCCCGCGTGACGAAGGCCTGGATGAAATCGAGCCGCCACTCAAAGCTCTGGCCTTCCGTTGGGGCCAGCCAGCTTCGCGGGAACCCGCCACGGAGCCAAAGGTCTTTCATCACCGAGGTGGATGGGCTGTCCACAAGCTCTTGGAGCACGAAGGGCGTCAGCTCCAGGTAACGGATCCGACCGGCAAGGGACTCGGAGCCTTGGCGCAGCAACTCCGGAGACGCAGAGCCGAGAACGAGGAAACACCCGTTCGTGCCGCGGTCGTCCACTATGGCCCGCATGATCGGGAACAGTCCGGGTGCCCGCTGTATTTCGTCCAGGCAAATGAGAGCTCCGGAGTTCGCTTGAAAGTAGGCTTCGGGGTCGCGAAGCATGGCGAGGTCGGAAGGTCGTTCCAGGTCGAGGTGAAGGGAATGCCGCATCCCCTTGAGAAACTCCCGAGCGAGCGTCGACTTCCCGCACTGCCGCGGTCCGAGGATGGCCGTGACCGGGACCTGCTTGGTACTCTCCTCGAGCCGGGGCAGAAGAAGCCGTTCTATGTATCTTTGCATATTGGAAGATTGTATTCCAAAATACAAAGAAAGCAAGACTTCAGGAACAAATGCATTTGGTCCTTGGTCCGGCCAACCTGGAGTCCCCTATGAAACGAAGCTACGATGCGCGCTGCCGGGACGTGATGTACTCCATGGCTGCTGCGACAAGGAGGCCGGACCGCGTGTCACCCTGTTGCTCGGCAAAGGCGTCTATTCGGTGCAAGAGCCTTTCAGGCACCGTGATGTTCACGCGCTTGGCACGGTCTGAAAGCACCGAAAGGTCCACGTCGACGATTGCCCAGACGGCCCCTGGCTCGCTCCGCGCGGACATGAGGCTTTCGACGCTGCTGGGGGAGGGAACGTGCTCGTTGTCCATCAGCAAGCCTTCGACGTGAGCAAGGATTGCTTCTCGGGCGCTTTCCATCGCTTCTTCCATTGTCGCGCCAGCTGAATGGCAGCCCGGAAGATCCGGCACCGTGACGCCGTAGTCGCTGTCAGAGTCTTTATGAACGACGATGGGATAC
>JBEKXR010000358.1:0-4617 GCA_049511935.1 Spirochaetia bacterium
CCTGCCTGCACCTCGTCCATGATGAGCAGCACGTCGTTCTTCGCGCACCAGTCAGCCAGGCTGTTCGCGTACTCCACGGGGAAGAAATCGGGGCCCGCTCCCTGGAAGCTCTCTGACATCACCCCGCAGACCTTCTGCGCGGGAATGCTCCTGCCCGCCAGAGTCTCGAGGAAGAGCTCGAAACGCGTGTCGTCGTTCTTGTAACCGTCGGGGAAAGGGACCTGGACGAAGCTGTCGTCCGACCTGCCCAGCCACTTCTTCTGGGCGGGATTTCCCCCGGCGAGCTGGGAGCCCATGGTTCTCCCGTGGAAGGCATTCTGGAAAGTGATGAAATACCGGCATTCCGGCCCGCGCTTCTCCATTCCGTAGGTCTTCGCGAGCTTGATGCAGTTCTCCGTGGCCTCGGATCCCGTGGTGAGAAGGAACACCTTGTATCCGGCGGCGGGAGCGAGGCCGGCGAGCAGGCCGACCAGCTCCGCTCGCTTCTCGTGGGCAAAGACGTACGTGCTGAGCAGCGGTTTGTCGAGCATCTCGCGCAGCGCGGCGATGATGCGCGGGTTGGAGTTCCCCACGTTGGAGATGAGCACTCCCGAGGACCAGTCCAGCCACATGTTTCCCCACCTGTCGTGCACGTGGCAGCCCTCGGTCCGATCGATGATCACCGGGGGCTGCCCCTCCATGGAGGAGGGTTCAAACCGCTCGAGGGTCTCGAACAGGGGCACGGACTCCGGCACGGGCAGCGGCGTGACGATCCTGCGATGTGCGGTTTCCACCCGCGGAACGTTCCTCGGGGTGAGAGAGTATTTTCTCCCGTGCGCTGTCATCGCATCCTCCATTCTGTACTCTCGGCTCAGGACCGTCCGAGTGCGCTCCGCATCTGGGTCTTGACGTCTCCGTGGGCGGCCAGCTCCTTCATCGACACCATGAAGCACTCCAGGCTGCTGCCGCAGCGCTGCTCGAACCAGGCGCGCAGGAGCGGGATGTCATCCGTGTACAGGCTGTACAGAGAGAGATACGCGTTGTTGAGGGGGATCTTCCCGAGGTTCCCGTAGGCGGAGGTTCGAAACTGCGGGGCCTGTCCGCCGGAGAGTCCCTTTTTGAACTCATCGATGATCTGCGCCTTGCGGGCGAGCTTCTCCTCGCGCGAAAAGTCGCCGTCATACACCGACCGCAACTGGGCGGAAAGCCCCTGCAGGAGAGAGAGGAACAGCTCGGAATCGGCCTTCGAGTCGACGGCGGCGCGGTATTCCGGCGAACCCTCACCGTAGGTTTCACTGAGCCATTCGAAAGCGCCCTCGTCCCCCACGAAGGTGGCCAGCTCCTCGTTGAACTCGGGCTGACCCTTGAGGAAGAGGGTGGCATGGGTCTGCTCGTGGATGATCAGGGACGCGATCTTGAAAGGGGAGTATCTTTTCATGAACGAGTACAGGGGATCCTTCGTGAAGCCCAGCGTGCTGAAGGCATCCACGGGGCGCACGATCACGTCGTAGCCTTGCAATCTGAGTCGCGACGCCTCGGCGTCCGCGTCCGGACGCTCGTAGAATCCTTTGTACGGGAGCATGCCGAGAAAGGGGTAGCCCCACATGTACGCATCGAAAGAGGCGGCATCGCAGGCCTGGACCACGTCCACGAGGTGGTCACGGTCGAACTCCTTGTAACGCGTGTAATTGTCGTTGTTATTCAGCCCGACCTTCTCCACGGCGAAGCTCTTGATGTCCCGCACCCTCAGGAGGAACTCCCGGGTGTCGGCAGGCGTGGACGGATCCTCGATCAGCGACTTTACGGGTCGGGCGCCGCTGCTGGAGCGCAGGAGATAGCTGCCCTGCTTCGCGAGATATCCAACCTGCGAGGCGCATCCCGAGACGAACAGGACTCCCATGGCGAGCATCGGGAGCAGGGCTTTCATAGGAAGAAGATAGGAGGAACAAGACTCCTTTGGGAAGCCCGGCGCAGCCAATCGCCTTCGGCGGCGCCCGAATCCGCCTTCGGCGGCGCCCGAATCCGCCTTCGGCGGCGCCCGAATCCGCCTTCGGCGGCGCGCTTTACTGACCGACGGCCTTTCGATAGGTTCTGGGAAGATGGGCAGAGATGGCGGCAGCAGCCTCGCGGTGTTTCGCAATCGCGATTTCCCTGCGTTTCTCGCCGCCCGGGCACTGGCGTCGCTTTCCTCACTCATGCTCACCGTCGCGGTCGGCTGGCATGTCTACGATCTGACGGGAAGCGCGTTCGCGCTCGGGATGGTGGGGCTGGCCCAGTTCCTTCCCGCCCTTCTGCTCGCCCTGCCCGGAGGTCTTGCGGCGGACAGGTTCGAAAGGCGGACGATCCTGCTCTTCGGTTTTTCCACGCAGGTCGTAGTGGCGCTCCTGCTGCTCTCCATCTCGCTGGTGCCCGGCGCCGGGGCGGCCTGGATCTTCCCTGTCGTTGCGCTCATCGGAATTGCGCAGGCGTTTCTCGGTCCCGCAAGCCAGTCCCTTGTTCCCTTTCTGGTCCCGAAGGAAGACTTCCCGCGCGCCGTGGCATGGAACTCAAGCACCTTCCAGATCGCCACGATCGCCGGCCCAGCCATCGGCGGGCTTCTCTACGCATTCGGCCCGGCGTGCGTCTACGCCGTGTCGGCGGGATGCTACGCGTGCTCCGTGCTGCTGGTTTCCCGTGTCCGGACTCGGCTGCGCGTGGCCGCGTCCGCGAAGCCGGGTTTCGAGGGGCTTCTCACCGGCCTTCGCTTTGTCTTCTCCCGGCCGACTATCCTCGGCGCAATATCAATGGACCTGTTCGCCGTTCTTTTCGGTGGAGCTACGGCGCTCCTCCCGATCTATGCCCGGGACATCCTCCACGTCGGCCCGTGGGGACTGGGCCTCCTGCGCAGCGCTCCGGCAGTCGGCGCGGCAATCGTGGCCTTCGGGCTCGCCCAGCGTCCGCTCGCGCGGCGCGCCGGGGCAAGAATGTTCTTCTCCGTCGCCGTCTTCGGCGTCATGACGATCGTCTTCGGTCTGTCGCGGTCCTTTCTGCTTTCCCTCGCCGCCCTCGCGGGCCTGGGCGCCGCGGACATGGTGAGCGTCGTCGTGCGGCAGACCCTCGTGCAGATCAACACTCCCGATGAGAAGAGAGGCCGGGTGAGCGCGGTGAACTCCATCTTCATCGGAGCATCCAACCAGCTCGGAGAGTTCGAGTCCGGGGTGACCGCGGCGTGGCTCGGGACCGTCCCCGCCGTTGTGCTCGGGGGTGCGGGCACCCTTGTCGTCGTGTTGCTCTGGATCTGGCTGTTCCCGACCCTCCGACAGGCCGACCGGCTGGACGCAGGGCCGCGCGCCGCATCTCCGGAGAAAACCCCCACAGATCCTCGTCACCAGGCAACGCGCGGCGGGATTGCCCCGCGGGAGTGATCGGTATACCCTCCATCGCCGTGGCCACACGACGATACGAGACAAGCGGCAGCCTC
The DNA here is from genome assembly GCA_049511935.1 of Spirochaetia bacterium. GTDB lineage: Bacteria > Spirochaetota > Spirochaetia > SZUA-6 > Fen-1364 > Fen-1364. The sequence continues at coordinate 3,440 of JBEKXR010000358.1, forward strand.
CAGGAATTTTCCGTCAAGAGGACGCCGCGCGGGCTCGGGCTGTTCACCCGAAAACCGATTTCGCGAGGCGCTCTGGTCGTGGAATACACCGGGACGCTGCTTCCGTGCGAAAAGGCATACCGCAAAGGTGGGCGCTACCTGTTCGAGGTGAACTCGAGGTGGATAATCGACGGTGCGGGACGGGAAAACATCAGCCGCTACATCAACCACTCCTGCCGGCCGAACTGCGAGCCGCGCACCCGCGGAATGCGCGTCCTGATCTACGCCCGCAGGAACATCGGGGCGGGTGAAGAGCTGTCCTACGACTACGGGAGGGAATACTTCGACGACCTGATCAAGCCGAAGGGATGCAAGTGCGACCACTGCATGGGGCGGAAGGGGCAGCGGCGGAAGACAGAGAAGAGGAGATGATGACGCGGAGGTGTTCCTGTCCCACGGCCGCGGCACGATGCGCCGCCGTTGTTCCGGCTCGCGGGAAAAAGGTCCGCGCGATGCGGGGCCGTGCGGCATCCGCGTTCGAGATGAGGCCCAGCGCTTCCAGCACGAGAACTGCCGCGCCCCGGCTGGATGCTTCGGGCTCGTCGGCGCAGGAAAGGGGCAGCTCGAGCACGTCGGCAAGGATCTGGCCCCACGCGGCGGAGGAGCGGAGCGCCCTTCCGGTTCCGATGACGTCCCGCGCATCGGGCGCGGCAGGTCGAAGCACGCGCAGAATGGCGGCAAATCGATACGCGATCGCCTCCACCCCGGCCTGAAGGAGGTCCAGCCCTTTCGTCTCCAGGCGGAGATCGATCACCGCTCCGCGGGCACGGGGGTTCCAGCCCGTGCTGCGTTCCCCGGTGAAGAAGGGAAGGACCGTCAGCCCATGGCCTGCCGGTGCGGCCGCGAGCAGCGCCACGTCGATTTCCTTCGGAGTGAGCCCCAGGTCCAGCGTCGTGCTCATCCACTCGAAGAGGTTTCCCCCGTCCCCGAGAACGCCCCCGACCAGCTCGCGCGTTCGGTCCATACGGTACACCCACAGTCCCTCGGGAATGTGAGCGTCCCCTGCCGGACGCACGGCACGCATCGCGCCGGTGGTGCCGATCATGAGCGCGATCCGGTCCCCGTTTGCGCTGCCGCAGCCCACGTTGCTGCATGCGCCGTCGCCCAGCGCGGGAAACCAGGCGGAATCGCGGAGGCCG
>JBEKXR010000359.1:0-4582 GCA_049511935.1 Spirochaetia bacterium
TCGATGAGAGTGTATGCACTCTCCTTGTGCTGCGTGTTGTCGAGGCCGATTGCCTCGTCCTCCTCGCGCACTCGGAGACCCATCACCCAGTCGAGCACCTTCGTGAGGATCAGGGTGACCACCACCGCATAGCCGATCGTCGCGGCAACCCCGATGGCCTGGATCCCGACCTGCTTGAAGTTCCCGAAGATCCACCCGTCGGCGCCGCCCGCGTTGATGATCTTGCTGGCGAATACGCCCGTCAGCAGCGCCCCGACGGTTCCTCCCACGCCGTGCACGCCGAAGGCATCCAGCGAGTCGTCGTAGCCGAGCTTCCCCTTGATGACGGAGACTGCGATGTAGCACACGATCGCCACCGCAATGCCGATCGCGATCGACCCCATGGGGGTGACGAATCCTGCGGCGGGCGTGATCGCGACGAGCCCGGCCACCGCGCCAGTCGCCGCGCCCAGCACCGTCGGTTTCTTGGCCACGATCCATTCGATCAAGAGCCACGAGAGGGCCGCCATGGCAGTTGCCGTGTTCGTGTTGATGAAGGCGCTCACGGCGAGCTCGTTGGCCGCCAGTGCGCTGCCGGCGTTGAACCCGAACCACCCGAACCAGAGCAGGGCGGCACCCACGAGCGTGAGGGTCATGTTGTGCGGCGGAGGGGTGATCCGGGGGAAGCCCTGCCGCTTGCCGAGGATAAGGGCGAACACCAGGGCCGAGACGCCCGAAGAGATGTGCACGACGGTTCCGCCGGCGAAGTCGAGCGCACCCAGGTTGTGCAGCCAGCCGTTCGCGCCCCACACCCAGTGGGCGATCGGATCGTAGACCAGCGTCGCCCAGAGCAGGCTGAACACCGCGAAGGTGGAGAACTTCAGTCTCTCGGCGAACGCTCCGCTGATGAGCGCGGGGGTGATGACCGCGAACATCATCTGGTAGACCATGAAGAGCTGATGGGGAATGGTCGCGGCGTAGTCCGGGTTGGGCGTCAAGCCCACGCCTCTCAAGCCGAACCAGGACAGGTTGCCGATGAAATGTCCCACGTCCGGGCCGAAGGCCAGGCTGTATCCCCAGAGCACCCACTGCACGCTGATCAGACAGAGGATGAAGAAGGAGTGCATCATGGTGGAAAGGACATTTTTGCGGCGCACCAGACCGCCGTAGAACATCGCCAGCCCCGGTGCGGTCATCGCCATGACCAGCGCAGTCGAGGCGAGAATCCACGCGGTGTCTCCGCTGTTTATCTGTGGCATCGATCCCTCCTTGCCAAAGAAGTTTCGTTGCCCTCACTAAGCAATTTGCGTGCCAGGTTGGAGAAGGCCCTACACGCCCCTGAAGCGGCGAGACTGGATGCGGTACTTCCGCACCCGCAGGCCCATGATACGCTCCGTGATTCCCAGCGAGGCCGCGGCCGCCGCCATGGTGCCCCGTGATGATTTCAACGCCTCGACGAGGAGCTCCTTCTCCACGCGCTCGAGGGTCGCCTTGAGAGTTCCACGGGGCACGGTGCCGCTCGCCTCCGCGGTCTGCAGCGAGGGAGGAAGGTGATGCCCGTGGATCACGTCGTCATCGCTGAGCAGCACCGCGCGCTCGATGCAGTTCTCCAGCTCCCGCACGTTGCCCGGCCAGTGATACGCCATCAGCATGTCGATGGCCGGGGTGGAGATCCGCCGCACGTTCTTGTGGGTCTTCAGGCTGTAGCGCTCGGCGAAGTAGTCTGCGAGCAGGAGGATGTCGGTCCGCCTCTCGCGCAGCGGCGGGATGTGGATGGGAAACACGTTCAGCCTGTAGTACAGGTCCTGGCGGAACTGCTCGCGCTGGATGAGGTCCTCCAGCACCCTGTTGGTCGCGGTGATGAGGCGCACGTCAGCGCGGATCGTTGCCGTGCCGCCGACGCGCTCGAACTCCTTTTCCTGCAGGACGCGCAGGAGCTTGATCTGCATGGCGGGGGAGAGATCCCCGATCTCGTCGAGGAAGAGCGTTCCGCCCTCGGCCAGCTCGAAACGCCCCTTGCGTGATGCCACCGCGCCCGTGAACGCGCCCTTTTCGTGGCCGAAGAGCTCGCTCTCGATAATCCCTTCCGGGAGCGCGGCGCAGTTCACTTTTACGAAGGGTTTCGTCGCGCGCGGGCTCGCGTAGTGCAGGGCGTGCGCCACCAGCTCCTTGCCGGTGCCGCTTTCTCCCCGAAGGAGCACGGTCGTGTCGCTGGAGGAGACCTGGGCGACGAGCTTGTACACCTCCTGCATCGCCTTGGAGTTGCCGATGATGTTCGACGGCCGGAAGCGGTCCTTCAGCTCGTCCTGCAGCCTCAGGTTTTCCTCCATCAGCCGCTCGCGCTCCTCCTGCGCGGACTGGCGCAGCCGTACCGCCTGGGCGATCAGGGAGGCGATGATGGACAGCACCCGCGCATCCTCCTGCAGGGCATGCGCCCTCGAAGCGGGCCGATCGGCGCTCAGCGCGCCCAGGACCTCCCTACCCAGCTTGATGGGCACGCAGAGAAACGAGAGATCCTTCTCCTCGTAGGATTTGCGGGCACCCGTCTTGTCCAGGAACCCCGGCTCCTCAGAAATCCTCGGGACGATCGCCGGCTTGCCGGTCTGGATGACCTTTCCCGTGATTCCTTCGCCAAGCTTGTAGCGGCCTTTCTTCTTCTGGCTTGCCGAGAGGCCATAGGCCGCCTCGATGGAGATCTCCCCGCTCTGCCGGTTGACGAGCGTGATGGTCGCGAACTTCATGCCGAGGGAACGGGTGATGACCTCCAGGACCGGCTCCACGACCGTCCTCAAGTCGAGGCTGGAATCCAGTATCTGGGTGATCTCGAAAAGTATGGAGAGCTCCTCCGCTCCCCCCTCCAGTTTCCGCCTCTCCACGGACTCTCCCTTCTACAAAAATGTACTTTCCCATCGAAAAAGATACGGAAATGTAGCCTTCGCTCACTCGGGAGTCAAGCCGGCGGCGGGGGGTGCCCGAGAGCGCGTTGACAGCGGCGGGCGCCTTCCGTATAAACCATGCATGAACCCACTTGCAGCCGAGCTGAACAGTACGCTGGCCGGCAGCGTCGCCGACGCGCTGCTCTCCGGCCTGGGGCGCCGTCTGTATTTTCCCAAGGGGATCGTCGCCCAGTCCGCCGAGGCGAAAAAGGGCGCCACCCGGGCCAACGCCACCATCGGCATCGCCACGAAGGGGGGCCAGCCGGTGTTCCTCCAGGCCATTCGCTCCCTCGTGCCCGGGCTGGCGCCCGACGAGATCTTTCCGTACGCGCCGACGCAGGGCGTGGAGAAGCTGCGGGAGCTGTGGAAAAAGGAAATACTCCGCAAGAATCCCGACATCGGGGCCGAGCGGTTCTCGCTCCCCGTAGTCGTGCCCGGCCTGACCTGCGGTATTTCGACCCTGGCGGACCTGTTCGCCGACAAGGGCGACACGCTCGTGCTGCCGGACCTGCACTGGGACAACTATCCTCTCATTTTCGAGACCCGGCGAGAGACATTGGTCGCCACGTTCCCCTTCTATGCCGGAGGCGGTTTCAACGTCGAGGGGATGCGCGAGACGCTTTTCCGCGCGGCACGCACGGGAAAGGCGATTCTCCTCCTGAACTTCCCGAACAACCCGACGGGATATTCACCCACGATCGACGAGGCGGAGGCCACCGTTTCGGCGATACGGAATGTCGCGTCGCGCGGCAATCGCTGCCTGGTGATCACGGACGACGCGTACTTCGGGCTGTACTACGAACCGAAGATCTACGAGCAGTCGCTCTTCGCGCGCCTCTGCGGACTGCACGAGAACGTCCTCGCGGCAAAGGTCGACGGATCCACGAAGGAGGACCTCACATGGGGCTTCCGCACCGGGTTCATCACGCTGGGCTCGAAGGGGCTGACCGAGGCGCACTACGAGGCGCTCACCCGCAAGCTGATGGGAGCGCTTCGGTCCACGATCTCCAACTCCAGCATGCTCGCGCAGAACCTCATCCTGCATTCCCTGGAAGACCCCGAGCGCGCGGCGCAGAAAGCCGAGGCGGCGAAGCTGCTCCGCGAGCGCTACGATCGGGCGAAGTCGATACTCTCCAACAGGAAGAGCACGGCGATCGAGCCGCTGCCATTCAACTCGGGATACTTCATGAGCTTCCGCCTCCTGCGCGGGAAAGCGGAGGACCTCCGCAAGGCCCTGCTCACGGGCAGCGGCGTCGGGACGATCGCCATCGATGACCGCTGCCTGCGGGTTGCCCTGTCCAGCGTGGACCTGGAGAAGCTCGAAGAGTTGTTCGATCTGATCTACCGCGCGGCGGAGAAACTGTAGCCATGGATGCGTAGCACGCCGAAGGCGTGCGTAGACACTCCTACTCGTTCACGAGGAGCTTGCCAAGGTCCTTCAGCTCGGGAATGCGCTCGTACACGGGACGCTTCTTCTCGTGCGCGGCCCTGTCGAGGTTCGTTGTTTTCATGTAGAGCTCATTGATCAGGTCGGAGAGAATCTCGAGGTTGACGCCGAAGTTCTGCGCGGCCATGTCGCGCAGAACCCGGTCCTGTTCGGTGCTGCCCTGCGCGAGCATCCCCCGGATATTCGGAAGCATCTTCATGCGCGCCTGGTAGATGAAACG
>JBEKXR010000360.1:0-4574 GCA_049511935.1 Spirochaetia bacterium
TCGCAACGTTCGTAGATATCATGAATCGGCACCGGGTTGAGGTAGTGCAGTTTCTCCCGCCCCGGCGGATTGTCGCAACGAGGTTGGCGCCCTCCAGCCGCCCGAGGTGTTGCGTGACCGCCTGTCGGGTCATGTCGAGATTCCTGGAGAGCCGTCCGAGTGTCTGACCACTTTCTGCCCGCAGAGAGTCCAGGAGCCGCCTCCGCGTGGGATCTGCCAGTGGTCGAAGGCGAGCGCTTCGTTCAGGTTTCGTCCACGATCATGGCTCAGCTGAGTTCTTTTTGTACATTGGCTGACGATAGCTCACGGCGAAATCCTGATTCGCCGTGTGCATCGCCAGCTGCTTCTCGGGAGCGCAAGCGCCGCTTTGCGGGGTCCAGCGACGGCGGCAGGCCTGTCGCCACCCATCTCCTGCTCGAGACCCAGGAGCTGGATGATTCCCGTCTTCTGATTCGCGGCCACATGTCACGGGAGAATCCACGGTGGCGAACCTTGGATCCCGACAATGAGGTGCTTGCCAACTTCCAGGGACCCCACGCTTATGTGTCAGCCGGCTGGTATTCCGTGGACTCGGCACCGACCTGGAACTACCTCAGCGTTCACGTCTATGGGCGGCCACGGCTCATCGAGGATCGTGGCGAGCTGTACGCGATGCTGATGAGGCTGGTGGTTTCCCAGGAGCGGAGGTACCCGGAGGCCAGCCGCTACAGGATCGAAAGCCTTCCGAGCGAAATACTCGAAGGCATGATGAACGGAGTCGCAGGAATCGAGATCACGGTCACGCGTGTCGAGGCAGCGTCGAAACTGAGCCAGAACCGTAGCGCCCGGGACTATGAAAACATCATCAACAGGTTGAGAACCGACGGGTCTGCGGGCCCGATAGCCCGGCAGAACCGGGTGACGCTCCTTCGCTCGGCCGCGTCTCGCAAGAAACGCGCAGCGTCACACGCGTTGACAGCTTCATCCAAACGGTGTAGGAGGAGGGAAAGAAAAACCGGTGCGTCGTCGCAGTCCACGCGAAGGGTTGGGTGACTCTTGCGCGGGGCGCTGAGCCGCATGAGAAAATGGGAAGGAGGAATCGCATGAAGACTCTGGTCGTCTATGACTCGGTGTTCGGCAACACGGAACAGGTTGCCAGGCGCATCGCTGACGTGATACCGGGGACGGTGAAACTGGTGAAGGTCGGCGGAGCATCACCGAACGAGCTCAGCGATGCCGACATGCTCGTCGTGGGATCTCCGACCGTCGGAGGACGCGCCACCAAGCCCATGCAGGAGTTTCTGGCAAGCATCCCGAAGAGCGTCGCAAAGAAGGTGAGTCTTGCCGCCTTCGATACGCGAATTTCGATGAAGTTCGCGCGGCTCTTTGGCTACGCCGCAGCCCGGATGGCGGACGCACTTGCTCAGAAAGGTTGTGCACTGAAGCTTCCACCGGAAGGTTTCATCGTGAAGGGACGCAATGATCCACTCGCGGACGGGGAGCTGGAGCGCGCATCGGCCTGGGGGAAGACGATCAGCCGCGCCTGATCCTCCTCCGGGCGTGTCGACGCCCTGCGACGTCTGGCTTGACAGGACCGTCTTCCATCATAGAATTCCGCATGCAGGCGATCAGGGTCGCCCTCATCGGCGACCAAAGCGAAATGGTTCTCGCGCACAAGGCCATTCCGATGGCACTCGAACTCGCGGGTGTCAAGACCGGGTGCCAGGTCGAATGGGATTGGGTCGCAACCTCTTCCATTCTTCCCGCTTCAGTCAGGGCTCTCGGTGAGTACCACTGTGTGTGGTGCGTACCGGGGAGCCCATACGAGAGCGAGGCGGGCGCACTGGAGGCCATACGATTTGCCCGGGAACAAGAGCTGCCGTTCCTTGGGACGTGCGGGGGATGCCAGCATGCGATTCTCGAGTACGCCCGCAATGTGCTGGGGATCCGCGACGCGAAACATGCCGAAACCCACCCGGATGCTCTCCTGCCTCTCATCGCCCCACTTTCCTGCACGTTGATTGAAACCTTGGGCACAATCGACCTGGACCAGGACACGATGATGCGAAGAATCTACGGCCAGGTCACGATCGAGGAGGGATACCACTGCAGTTATGGGCTGAACCCGAGGCTTGAGCATCTCCTCGCAGGCTCGGCGCTGAAGATCACCGGGCGGGATCGGGAAGGGGAGGCGCGGGCACTCGAGCTCGTGGGGCGGGAGTTCTACTTCATCACCCAGTTTCAACCGGAACGGACTGCCCTCACCGGAAGGCCGCCGCCAGTTGTCTCCGCTTTCATCTCCGCGGCGAGTTACCAGCTCAATAACGGGTCACGTTCTCACCGCGCGGGTGGACCGCAGTGACTGTATTGAAAAGGACGCGGAGGGAAAAGAAAACGATCGGCGCCATGATCGGCATGTACTGTAAATCTCGCCACGGAAGGCGCGTCGATTATTGCGAGCGCTGTCGATGCCTTCTGTCGTACGCCGAGGTGAAGATCGACAAGTGTGTGTTTCACGAATCCAAACCGGCGTGCAACGAATGCAGGGTCCACTGCTACTCCAGGGAAATGAGGGAGGAGATTCGGGCTATCATGCGCTTTTCTGGACCGCGGATGTTGCTGTTTCACCCGGTGCTCGGAACCCTGCACATGGTCGAGCGGCTGCGGCATCACGGGGTCGGGAGCCCGAGGAGAGCTGGAACCGAATAACCTTGCCTCGGGTGGAATGGGCAATGCGCGATTCGAACGTGCGGCCTATGGCTCCGGAGGCGAGGTCCGCGTTTTTCTCGCCCTCGCTCACTTTCGCCCGCCCTCGCTCATGTTCTCGCGCTGAATAGAGATAGCGTCGCAGCCTTCGCTTGCCTTCGCTCGGCTCAGGTTCGCTTTTTCCTCTGAAATGGTCCTACAAGTGGTCCAAATTGGAGCCATCAGACAACGATTCGCATGTCTTTTAGTCCAGCCACATCTGAAAGAAGTTCGAGCAAGCCAGCTGCAAACCGGCATCTACCTAATGACCGAGGCGGTTGTCCCCCATGCTTTTCCGCCGCCCCGTGTGCTTTTACGCTCTCCCGCGTGCCGCGTTCTTGCCTACCCGGCCAGGAGCCGCCGGATCTCACTGTCCGTAGGGATGTGCCCGAGCGCTCCCGTGCAAGAGGTAGAAATCGCGGCTGCGGCGTTCGCGTACCGCGTGCTCCACAGCTCATCCAGGGACAGCCCGTACGCGTGAAGGAAGGCCCCGTCAAATGTATCGCCCGCGCCTGTGGTGTCCACGACGTCTACGGCGTGGCCCTCAACATGAGTGGTCGAACCGCCGCTGAGGATCCAGGCGCCTTCCCTGCCGCTCGTTCCGATGACAACGCGGGGCCCCCGCGCTGCGATCTCGGAAAGCGCCTGCGGCAGGGGCAGGTCTCCAACCAGCCTGGCCAGCGTGGATCTGTTGCTGAACACGATATCCAGCAGGGGAAGTGCTTCAGAGAGAACGCGCGCATCTTCGCATCCGTCGAGGTCTGCCGCGACTGCACAACCTCGTTTGCGAGCCAGATCCGCGGCCTCGTTGAAGTCAGAGAGACGATAGCCATCGAAGTAAACGATGGTGCCATTCGGAAATCGGTCTTTTGACAGGGATGTCCACAGGTGACCGTAGTCGAAAGCGATGGCCTCGCTGATGATCGTGCGCTCCCCATCGGCGCAGACTGAGATGAGACATTTCGTCGTGGCTCGCGTGTCGCTCCTCAGAACATGTCCCGCATCGACGCCGCACACGGCCCACGCATCAAGAAGGAATCTGCCGAAACAATCATCTCCGACAGCAGCGTAGAGGGCGACCGGCGAGCCCAGGGATGCGACCACGCACGCCGTGTTGGCCGCCATGCCTCCGGGCGCAACCTCGATGCGCTCGACGGTGAGCCTTCGGCCGGGCCGCGCGGTCTCAGGGAGCCTGGCTATCAGGTCAACATTCGCGTAGCCGACGACAAGAAGGGGGGGCGCGCTGGAGCCTGCGCTCACACCGCTCGGCCCGACTCGCGCATGGCCGCGATGAACGCGCGCGCCCGCTTCGGCTCGACGCTGTTCCACCACACGCCGTCCTCCTTGAGGGAGCTGGCGACGATGCATCCATCGGCCACGGCCATGATGGACTTCACGTTGCGCTCATCGACTCCGCTCCCCACCATCACGGGGAGGCTGCTCGCCAGCTATCATGAGGGGATACAGATCCGAAGGCAGAAAGTTGTCGAGCTGACAAAGAAGATCCAGAGATTGACACGCAAAGGCGAGAAGGTGAACGCAGCGAAAGAGTTTTTGGAGAAACACCCGCAAGAGAATGCATACTCGGGCAGTGACCCGGACAGCAGGCTGCAAAAGGACAAGGGGATGGTGCAGCCGGGGTACAAGGCGCAAAGTATCGTAGAAGGGAAGAACAAGCTGATCGTGGCTGCGGATGTGTGCAACCAGCAGACGGACAAGAGACTCCTAGGAGCTATGGTGGAGCAGGCGATCGAAGTGAAGAAAGGGCTGGGGATTGAAGAAATGAGCGACATGGTGGCCGACGCCGGGTACTTCAACGAGACTGATGTCCTGGCCAACCAGCAGGAGCA
>JBEKXR010000361.1:0-4563 GCA_049511935.1 Spirochaetia bacterium
TCAGCAGTGCGACCGCTCGCCGTCGACGCTTCTCCAGTTGGTCCGGGCTTCCTTGAGGTCTCATGCCAAGGATAATATCACAGATCTAGAATAGTATCCATTACTTTATGAAAGATCAATAATGCAATGACAGCGTGTCATAGATTTTCGACAGAGGATTGCGCGATTCATTGATACCCCGCCTTTCTCCGGGCGCTTATCCTTTTCAGCGAATACCAACACCGTGAGAACTCACGGTGAGGAGGGCAAAATGAAGGCATACATTCTGGGGGGAAGCGGCCTGGCACTTCTGCTGCTGGTGGCGATGCTGGGATGCCAGACCGCGAAGCCCGTGCTGGTCGCACCGGCGGAGAGCGCAATCCAGGTGGAGAAATCCGGTTTCTCCCCCCCGGGGGCGACCGGCCAGAACAGCATGGATATCTCGCTGCTCTTTGGGAATGGCGATGCGATAAAGTCATGGAAGGTCGAGCTGACAAGCAGCGGCAAGGCGCAAAAGACCTGGACCGGTGACTCCAAGTACCTTCCGGCGAGCCTGACCTGGGGCGGCAAGAACGATACGGGTGCGATGGCACCCGAGGGCACCTACACGGCGAAGCTCTCGATCGACTATGCCTCGAAGTACCAGTCGGTGTCGGAAGAGAGCAAGAGCTTCGTGCTGGATATCACACCACCCACGGGCAGCATCGCCATGGACCCGGCCCAGTTCACCCCCACCGAGAATGGGGTCCAGGGTCCCGTGACCCTGACGATCAACGCGGGCTCGGCACTGGCGCACATGGACTCCTGGTCTCTTGATGTGCTGGATCCGGCAGGCGGGTTGGTGAAGAACTGGAGCGGGCAGTGGCCCAACACCACCGCCAGCTGGGATGGCTCGTCGATGAACGGGGGATTTGTCACCCCGTCGACCAGCTACCAGGCCACCGCCACGGTACGGGACGAATACGGCAATTCTTCTCAGTTGAAGGCGGATGTTCCCGTGGCCGCCCTGCCGCAAAGCGCCCCTGTTGCCCAGACGCCGCCCCCGCCTCCTCCCAAGCCGGGGCAGCTGGCCATCGTCGCACAGAGTCCGGGCTTCTCGCCGAATGGGGAGGAGGTTGACGACACCATCACCCTCATGCTGGGATACGGGCAGCCCACGGCGGTGGTCTCGTGGAATGTGACGATATCCACACCGGGAGCGGGAACGCAGAAGACATATTCCGGTAGCGGCTCAAACCTGCCGGCGAGCATCGTGTGGGACGGCAAGAGCGACACAGGTGCGATGTCTCCCGAGGGGGTCTACACGGCGACCCTGGCTGTCGACTACGGCACGGCATTTTCACCCGGCACGGCGACCAGCCAATCGTTCGTGCTGGATGTGAGCCCGCCGACGGGGACGATCTCGCTCTCATCGGAGCTGTTCTCGCCCATCGAGTCGGCGAACACGATCTCGTTGAAGCTTACGGCCGTCTCGAAGCTGGCGAAAATCGACAGCTGGATCATGGACATCTATGATCCGGGCGGGAACGTCTTCAGGAGCTTCACGAAGAAATGGCCGTCGGACATGGCGGTCTGGGACGGCAAGGGAACCAACGGCGACATGGTCCAGTCGGCCGAGGACTACCCGGTGGTGGCGAAAATCCGAGATCAGTTCGGCAATATCGGCACGGTGAAGGCGACGGTTCCCATCGACATCCTCGTGGAGAAGACGGCCACCGGATACCGCATTCTCGCCTCGAGGATCTTCTTCAAGGCATTCACCGCGGACTACAAGGACGTCCCCCCGGAACTTGCTCAACAGAACATGGTGCGCCTGGATGCGCTGGCGGCCAAGCTGAAGAAGTTCCCCGACTACAAGATCAGGATGATCGGGCACGCGGTGATGATCAATTGGGACAAGCCGCAAGCTGGCAGAGAGGAGCAGCGGGCAATCCTGATCCCGCTCTCCAAGGCCCGTGCCGAAGCGGTGAGTGCGGCTCTCGTGGATCGAGGGCTTGACGCGGGGCGCTTCACACTCGAGGGGGTCGGGGCGTCTGACCAGCTTGTTCCTGACAGCGACTACAAGGACCGCTGGCAGAACAGGCGTGTCGCCGTGTTCCTGGAAAAAGAGTAGGAACTCTTCATAGCTACCTCCTTACTCCTGGCTGTCCTCGGCGGCGTTGCCGCCGGGGGCAGCCTTCTTGAACTGAAAGGGGCGAAGGTGCGAGAGATGGACATGGTGAACAGTGTGAAAGAATGCGCGGAGAGAGTTCTGAACGAGATCGCCCGATCGGAGAGGGTCAATGTCCTCAGCATCGCCGGGCATCTCGGGGAGCGCAGCCTGATAGTCTACCAGTCGATCGGCTGGCTCGCTCGTGAGGGCAGGATCCGCTATCTGCAGGAGGGCAACCAAGTGTACATCTCCCTTGCGGAAAACGGGAAATGAGCGGCCTCGCCGTTCAGGCCTACCGGCTGCTCCTCAGCATTGCATGGGCCGCCGCCGGGATCCCGGTCGGTCCGGGCACGCTCAGCGCACGGGTGGTCGTCAGTTCGGGACACCGGGGTGCCGTGTTGGATATGGCCGAGGACAGCGCGCGCGGGCTGCTGTTCAGTGTCGGGGAGGACGGTTTCCTCCGGGTGTGGGACTCCGCGGCCGCGACCCTGGCGCGCAGGATTGCCGTGACCCGGTTGGAAGCGCAGTCGGTTGCCCTCGATCCCGTTGCCCCGCTCGCTGCGGTGGTCGTGACAGACGAGGTCCTGTCTTACGCGGTCGACGTGTGGGATTGGGACGAGGGAAAGCGACTGTGCAGCATACCGCTTCAGAACGCGCCCTTATTCGTACGATTTTCCCGCTCCGGCACCTACCTTCTCTGCGGTGACATGCAGTGGAAGAGTCTCCACATTTTTCATTCCCATGACGGAACCGCCGTGCCCTTTCATCCCGAGGGGTTCGGCATGGTGAGCTTCGCCGAAGTGTCCCGCAGCGATACCACCCTGATGACCTACCAGCCTTCAGGGAGGATCGCGTACTGGGATATCGCATCGGGGGAACACGATCAAGGAAGTCACGACAGTCGAGGGGCTCTTGAACGTCCGCACGAGTGACGACCGCAGTTCTCTTGTCGGACAATCGGATGCCGAGATGTTCGGAATCGACGCGGTTTCCGGAGAAACCCGGTTCCGCTTCAATGCCGGCGGGATTGTCTCGATGGATATTTCCGGGGACGCGGGGCAGATCGCCTGTCTCTATTCGGACGGTTCCCTCCAGGTGCGCCGCGCGGCGGGCGGCGCTCTGCCCTCTCTGCCGGTATACGAGAGGTTCGACTGGAGGCCCCGCCTGGTGCGCATGACGCCGGACGCCTTCGTGGTGGCAGGCGATGACGGCCAGATCGGCATTCTCTCCCGGGACGGCCGTGCAACGGATTTCGCCCGTGACGTTCTTGCTCGGGTGAACAGCATTGCGGCCCGGAACCCCGGGCTGGCGGTCGCCACGGAAGGCGCCATCCGCGTCTTCCTCCTCGGGGAGAACGGTCCGGGCATGAGCCCAGTCACCGAATCTTTCTCGGTTCCCAACCCCTATCACGGGCCTGTGGGGCTCGAGTTCCTGGACACGCAAAACCTCTTGGTATGGGAGCAGGGGAGCGGTCCGGGTCCACTTGGTACGATCAACCTGCCCACCCGGAGGTTCAACCGGTGGGGCTTCTCATTTGACGGTCCGCTCACCGCGGCCTTCGTCGTCGATGGGACGCTTTTCACATTAGAGAAGGGCGGTGAGGTGGAGGCGCTGGATACGGCGACCGGCACACAGCTCTACAAGACCAGTTGGCCCGGGGCGGTCTGCATCGCCCCTTTCGGAAGTGAATCCCTTGTGCTCGGGCGACTTTCGGAAGGCTCGCTGGGAAGCTCTCTAGTGCGCATCGACCTGCACACGGGCGAGACGGCACCCCTTCCGGGCTCATCGACGCTCACATTTGCCCTCGCTCCCGACCTGGCCGGCGGCAGGTTGTATTCTCTTGGCGTGAGTCCGGACGGGCGCACCAACCTGACCCTGTACGACGGGGAGGAGCTGCAGAAGGCGGCAGTCCTGGACAGCGCTGATGGCGAGTATCCCTCCGCAAGCCTCTCGACCGATCCTGCGAAGGATTATCTCTACTCGTCCCTTGGACGGGAGGTTGTGAAAATGTGGACCGGCGTGTCGCTGGAGAGCCTCGGTGATTACGCGCGCGGCACCCTGGCCCTTCGCGCCCTCGATGGGCTTCTCGCCTCTCTCCAGCGGGACTCCACAGTGTCCCTTTGGGACACCACAGCTGATCGGGCATTCGCAGAGATTTATCCATTCGCCGATGGCAGCTGGGCGGCGGTCATGGCCGATGGAACGATCCTTGGCTCCCCCGACGGCCGGAGAAAGGTGCGGATTCTCGTCCGGGGACAGCTGTGGGAGAACGGAGAAAAGCCGGCCCTCACACCTCTCGAGGAGAAGCCAGTTGCACCATAATGAAGTGTGGTTCGGGAAAACGCTGCGTATGGTCTGTGTCCTCCTCCTGCTCCTGGGCGGCGCCGGCCAGGCTGCCGCCGCTCCTGCTGAGAATGACCTTTTCGCGGAAG
>JBEKXR010000362.1:0-4555 GCA_049511935.1 Spirochaetia bacterium
AGGTGCAGGTCGGCCCTCCCGAAACGCTCGCCCAGCACGTGCATGCGGCCCCGGGACGGGTAGCCGAAGCCCGTGAGCAGGCGCAGCAGCGAGGTCTTCCCGCTGCCGTTCAACCCCAGGACGACCCACTTCTCTCCCCTGCGCACATCCCAGGAGATCTCCGACAGAATCCTTGTCCCCCTGATATCGAGGCACACCGAGTCAAGCGACGCGGCCATGTGATTCGTGTCCACAGTGCTCACCCCGTAACCTTGAGTCAGTATACGCTTTGCGGGCGGCCTTTGACAGGCGATCAGGGCTGCAGGTCGGGATTCCCCGGGCCGAAATGCTTCAACATGACCAGCGGATCGGTCCTTGAAGGATTCGAGATGACCACGCCCCGCCGCGCCGCCTCCTCGGTCACGAAGAACTCGTCCATCGTGAGCTGTCCGAAGCGGATGAGTGCCGGTGAATCGATGTCCCACGGCCCCATCTTTCCGTGCCCCTGGAGAAGGATCATGCCATAGGCCCCGCCGTCACTGATCGTGACAGTTTTCCCGGGGAGCACGGTGAGCTCCTTGGCGCTGTATTCCGGCGACTTGTAGGTGATCCAGTTCTCCACAAATCCCTCGGCCTCCGTCCGTGCCGCCGGGTAAGCGGGCCGCGGACGCATGAAGTGATTCGCCGCGAAGCTCGCATCCACATTCGCCTCCCAGTCGAGGACATCGATAAGGTAGTCGACATTTCCGACTTTCTCCTTCGGGCTGTTCTTCCAGAGAAGCTCCTCGGAAATGACGGCGTCACCAGTGAGGGACTGATACATGGCGAAGATGTCCGACGCCTTCTGCGGCTCATACGTGCAGAAGCTGCCCGGAGCGTGCAGGATGCCCGCCGGCACGTCCCATCCCGTTCCCGGTTCGAGGCGGTAGGCGGAGGAGAGGTCGGTGATGCGGTTGTCACCCTTGTTGAAGCCGAGGAGGCATTCGCGAAGCTGGTCCTTCGTCGTTCCGGGCTTCAGCCCGAAAAAGGTGTACGGGAAGTCCGCGCCGTAGTTGTTGTTCTGCAGGGGGAAGTAGTAGGACTCCGGCTTGCCCAACTGACCCACGAGCTTTGCGTGGTGGTCCCTGTGGTGCACGTGATGAGGCAGCGCTCCCTTGTTGTCGAAAAACTTCGAATACATTGGCCAGCCGTGGTGCGCGTTCCAGATCCTCTCGCCCACGATTTTCGCCTTCAGCTCGGCGATTGCATCCCGAAGGGTGACCTTCTCCAACCGCGCCCCATCCTCGAAGACGACGAGGCTCAGTCCTTCGTTCGGACTGGTCTTCGGCCCGTTGTCGGCCGGAGTCGTGGAGGAAAACCAGCGTTCGTCGATCCCTCCCCGGTCCCCGCCAAATGCATAATAGTCGGCGGGGTGAAGCTTGATCCTTCGGCCGGGCACGCAGAAGAACCGCGGTACCCACGTCGGTGCGAGCCGCAGGATCCCCTTGCCCTGCTCGAGTGCCTTTTCAACGGTCGATTGAACTGACATGCATTTTCCTTTCCGCGTGTGCGTCACCGCCGGCGTCCGGCCGGCTTCACCACGCCGATGACAAGCAGAATGTGTGCGGAGATTCGCTGCTCCCCGGTGGCGATCACGAGCGCGGTGTCAGGGGACTTCGCTTCCTCGTGGAAGTTCTCGCGCCATTTTCGCTCCAGATTACTCTGCAGAAGAAAATTGTGTCAACGGCATATCTCCGGACTCCCTCGTCCGTCGTCCAACGTCCTCGAAGCCCGGGCGGCCTTTCTGCGTCGCCGGGCTCTCACAGCGTCCTACCCGATTTCAGGGCTGAGTTTCTGAAAATCCTTCCATATGCCGGTAAGGGCGTCCGATACCCTCCGGTAACGCAGATACTTTCGAGCGTATGTCGCTGTATTGCCGGCGTCGGGCTCGAGCCGATACGTGATCTTCACCATGTGCTTCGCAGCATCTTTCAAGTCCCCGTAGACTCCTGAAGCGACGGCGGCGGCCATGGCGCAGCCGAGGGCTCCGAGTTCGGTCGCATCGACGATCTCGACCGGCAGCCGAAAAACGTCCGCAAAAATCTGAGCCCAGGTCCTCGATTTCGCGGCGCCGCCTGCCAGACGTACGGCGGCCGTCCGATCCCTGTTTTTCAGGAGTTTTTCCACGTGCACCATATGGCAGAAAACGATCCCTTCGAGCACGGCGCGAACGAGCTGAGCCCGCGTGTGGGTCGCATCCAAACCTACGAAGCACGCCTTTGCCTGGGGGTCATAGTTGGCGCCATAGATATAAGGCAGGAAAACGATGTTCTGCCCTTCCGCGCCGACACTCGCGGCAAGCTCCTCGGCAAGCTTGTGCACGCTTATCCCGCGCTCCTTCGCGAGCCGTTTTTCCTCGTCAAGGAAAAGCTCCGTGAACCATTCGTTGTTTCCTGCCGACGTGGGGCTGCTCTCCTCGACCAGGTAGTAACCGGGCAGGCAAAAGAGCGAGTTCATCATGACGGATTTATTCAAAACTGGCGTCTTGGAGATATATTCGTTGATGCTCCAGGTGCCGGCGATGACGCAGAGGTTTTCCTCGTCGGTCACATCCATTGCCACGGCGCAGGCGTCGATGTCGAACATGCCACCGGCGACCGGCGTGCCCTCGCGCAGCCCGGTCGCCCGGGCAGCAGCGGGGGATATTGACCCGCAGCGCTCCGTGGAGTACTTGATCGGGGGAAGGCGGTCGATCAGGTCGCCGAGCCCGAAGGCCTCGAGCAGCTCTTTCTCGAAGCGCACGTCCCTGATATTCATCAAATTGGAGCCGGAATAATCCGTCACTTCGGCAAAGGCCTCGCCGGTCAACATGAAACGGACATAGTCCTTGACCTCGAAAATCCACCGCACGTTTTCGAGAATGCCGGGCCGGTTGTCCTTGAACCAGCGCAGCAGGGAGACTGGTTGACAGGCAAGGATCTTCTGAAAGGTCTTCTCGAAGACCCTTTCCGCGGTTCCATCCTTCTCCCACCTCTCGGGATACATCCACGCGCGGGTGTCGGTCGAGACGATGCCATTGTACGCGGGCGTGTCATCCCGGCCCCAGAGATAGAGCCCCTTTCCATGGCCGGTGCAGGCCACGCCTTGTATTTCCGCCGGAGGAACGCCGGACCCCGCGATGATCTCCCGTATCACCCCGCAGTTCGCCTGCCAGAGCGCATTCATGTCCCGTTCCGTAAAGCCCGGCTGGGGCATGATCATGGGGACCTTGCGCGATGCCTCCGCGATTGTGTCGCCCCGGCTGTCGAACAGAACAGCCTTCGTGAGCGTGCCGCCGTTGTCGATTCCCAAAAAATACGCCTTCATGAATCACTCTCCCAGGGTTCGGGATCAACCACGCGGTCAGGCCGGCTTCACGACCCCGATCGTCAGCATGATATTGGCCCACACCCGCTGTTCGCCGGTGGCGATCACGAGGGCGGTGTCATCCGACCTCACCTCGGCGTAGAACTCACGGCGGCCCCGCCGGATGATCGGCAGGTCGGCCAGGAGCATCTTCCGGAAATCGCCGTGGATCTCGGGATCGGGGCCTTCCGGAGGCACCATGACCATGGCTGACTCAACGGGGATGGCGGAGAGCAAGGTCTCCAGAACATCGATGACCGACACGAGCCCCGGCCGCAGGTTGAGGTACACGACGGGAGTCTCCGCAAGGCAGCCGGTAGAGAACGGGTAGTTGCCGTCCGCGATCAGGACCCGCGAGCCGTGGCCAGCGCCTGCCAGTGCGGCCAGGATCTCCGGGTGCAGGAGTCGAGTTCTCAGCATATGTTGCCTCCTTTTCCAGGGTCCGCGTTTCCCGCGGCCACCCTCATTCGAGTGACCTGTTGAAATCGGCGAGCCGCCCGTAGAGCTCGCGATACTTGCCGTACTTCTCCGCGTACACCGCGTGCAGCCGGGGGTCCGGCTCGAAAGTATCCCCCATGGCCACCATCGCCTTCACAGCCTCTGCCACGCCTGAGAACACCCCCGCGGCCGCCCCCGCCAGCAGGGCGCTGCCCAGGGAGACCGCCTCCTGCACTCGGGGCCTCACCACCGGGACGCCGAAGCAGCTCGCCTTCAGGGCGAGCCATGCATCGGACTTCGCCCCGCCGCCCACGGCACGGACCTCCCGGATGGGGATGCCGTTTGCCGCCAGGCGCTCCAGGTTGCACTTCATCTCGAGGTTGATGCTGTCAACGATGCTTCTCGTGAGATTGCTCTTGGTCGTGGAGATCTTCAAGCCCACGACGGCCCCCTTGGAGAACGGGTCGAGCGAAGGGGTCCCGGAGCCGACAAAGTGCGGCAGGACGAACAGGTCCTTGGGGGAGTCGGACATTCCGGAGAGGATGACGCTATACGGGTCCGCCCCGGCTTCCCGCGCCGCGCGCTCCTCCTCCCGGCAGAGGGTGTCCCGGTACCACTTCAGGAGCAGCCCTCCGGTCAGGTTGAACCCGATCGTGCAGTACAGGTCTTCGCGTGTGTAGGGGTAGACCGCGAAGTTGTCCGCGAGCATGGCATTGGAAAAGGACACGTTTGCGAAAACGGGGCAGATGGCATC
>JBEKXR010000363.1:0-4532 GCA_049511935.1 Spirochaetia bacterium
CGCCCAGGAAAGGCGCTGTCGAAATCCTACAGAAATGTATTATTGCTGAACGGCGCGGCGTGAGAGTATCCTCCGGCATGGTCCGATTCACACTGAACGGGAAGGCGGTCGCCGCCGATGGGGGCCGCTCGCTCCTGTCCTTCCTGCGTGATGAGGCCCGGTTGACCGCGGCGAAGAATGGGTGCGGGGAAGGCACATGCGGAGCCTGCTCGGTGATCGTGGATGGAAGGCTCCTCAGCTCCTGCGTCACCGCGCTCGAGCGCATGGAGGGGAAATCGGTCCTCACTGTCGAGGGAATCGCTGGGCCCGAGATGGAGTGCTACGAGCGGGCCTTTGCCGAGGCAGGCGCCGTGCAGTGCGGCTTTTGCACTCCGGGGATGGTTCTTGCCGCCAAGGCTCTGCTCGACAGGAAGCCGCTGCCGAGCGCAGGAGAGGCCCGGGCCGGCCTGCGCAGAAACCTGTGCCGCTGCACCGGCTACGTAAAGATCATCGACGCGTTGCTGCTGGCTGCGCGTTATCGGAACGCTCTGGCTGCGGGCGGGCTTTCGGCGTCCAACTCCGCGGCAGCCCGTGCGGGGCTAGGGGCACGGCTCCCCCGGGTCGACGCCCGGGCGAAGATCCGAGGCGAGGCGAGGTACGTCGATGACCTCGTGGAGCAGGGCATGCTCTGCGGGGCTGCCCTGCGGTCTCCCCATCCGCGGGCGAAACTCGTCTCACTCGACGTGTCCGCCGCGCGCGCGCTGGCGGGGATCGCCGTGGTGGCAACCTGGAAGGACATCCCCGGCTCTCGGTACACAGGCCACGTCGTGCCGGACTGGCCCACGCTCGTGGCAGTGGGCGAGGAGACGCGCTATGTCGGGGATGCCATCGCACTGGTGGCAGCCGTTTCCCCCGCCCGCGCGCGCGAAGCTCTCGCATTGATCGACGCCCGTTACGAGGTGCTCACGCCTCTCTCCTCTCCAGAGGCGGCGATGGCTGCCCACGCGCCGCAGATTCATCCACGAGGGAACATATTGTCCCAGCTCCTCCTGGAGCGCGGGGACGCCGAAAGCGCCCTGGCCGCGGCCGCTCACCTCGTGGAGGAAACCTTCACCACGCCCTTCACGGACCATGCCTTCATGGAGCCGGAGAGCGCGCTGGCCTATCCGCCGGACTCCGAGGGAACAGTCCTGGTGCGCACCGGTGAACAGAACGTCTACGACGGGCAGGGGTACGTGGCGGATACCCTGGGCATCCCCCGGCACCGGGTGCGCATCGTCTCCGAGTACGTCGGAGGAGGCTTCGGCGGAAAGGAAGACCAGACAGTCCAGCATCATTCGGCCCTGCTGGCATGGCTCTGCGGGAGGCCGGTGAAATGCACGCTGGACAGGGCGGAGAGCACGCGAGTCCATGTGAAGCGTCATCCCATGACCATTCGCCTGCGGCTGGGCTGCGACGCGGCCGGAAAGCTGGTCGGTCTCATGGCGACCATCGTGGCGGACACCGGTGCGTACGCCTCGCTGGGAGGACCCGTCCTGCACCGGGCGGTGACCCATGCCGGAGGCCCCTATGCCTATGACAACATTCGTGTGAATGGGCTGGCGGTCTATACGAACAACCCGCCGGCGGGCGCGTTCCGAGGTTTTGGCGTGCCGCAGGTCAACTTCGCCCTTGAATCTGCCCTGGACCTGCTTGCTTCTCGCGCGGGCATCTCGGCCTGGGAAATACGGTATCGGAACGCGGTGCGGCCGGGCGACACGCTGCCCAACGGGCAGGTCGCCGGCCCCGACACCGCCATCGAGGAATGCCTGTTCGCCGTGAAAGATGCGTTCGAGACCTTACCGGGCAGAACCGGCATTGCCTGCGGATTCAAGAACACGGGGCTCGGGATGGGGCACCCCGACATCGGCCGCTGCGTCCTGAAAATCGCCCCCGATCACGTGGAGATCCATTCCGGCGCCGCCTGCATCGGACAGGGAATCGCGACGGTCCTGACCCAGGTTGCCTGCGAGATTCTGGGCATCGACCCTGCGCTCGTTCGCGTGGTCCAGCCGGATACCGCGACGACTCCGGACTCGGGCACGACCACCGCCTCCCGCCAGACCCTCATCACCGGCGAGGCCTGTCGGCGCGCCTGTGCCGCTGCCCGTGAAGATGCGCGCGCGATGGCGGGCATGGATGGCGCGGAAAGCGGCGCATTCCCCCTGTCTCTCCTTGCGGGCAGGGAGTTCCATGGCCAGTACGAGGCGACGACCGATGCCTTCGAGGCTCCTCAGGCCAACGCAGTGCACCACATCGTCTACAGCTACGCCTGCCATCTCGCGGTGCTCGGTCCGGATCGACGCGTCCAGCGGATTGTTGCCGCGCATGACTCCGGGCTCGTCGTGAATCCCCTGGCATTCGAGGGACAGGTCGAGGGCGGCGTGGTCATGGGGCTGGGCTTCGCAGTGACGGAAAAGCTGCCCCTCACGGACTGCGTACCCGCGGCGCGCTTCGGGCAGCTGGGTCTCTTTCGGGCCCCGGATGTGCCCGATATCCACACGATCACCGTAAGAAAATCCGGCCCCGGGAGCGCCATCGATGGCGGTGTCTCGGGAGCAGCGTTCGGGGCAAAGGGCATCGGGGAGATTTCCACGATCCCGACCGCGGCAGCCATTGCAGGCGCGTACTTCGCTCTCGACGGAAGGCTCAGGACGAGTCTCCCGCTCGAAGATACTCCCTACAGGGCCGGTCCGTGAGTATATTCGTTCTCGATGAGAACGCAGAGCCAGCTGCTCCATAGCCGAACGCGCGTCAGGCCCCGCTACGCCCTTTTCCCCCTGGAAGGAATCCCGTTCTCCCGGCTGCCCGAATGGCCGAATGCATTCGTACGGGTGCTGGCAGGGCCCTCGCTCGGCGCCGGATTCGTGGAGTATCTCCTTGACATGCAGAAGGGCCAGGGGGGTCGTCACGAGGCAGATGGGCAGATCGAGTTTTTTTTCTACATCCTTTCCGGCGCGGCCACGCTCACCTCCGATGGCAGGAGCCACACCCTGGTGGAGGGGGGATACGCCCTGGTGCCGCCGAACGCCGCGTTCGCCATCACCGCAACCGCGGAGACGAGACTCCTGATGCTGCGCAAGCGCTACGAGCCGGCTGCGGGGATTCCGCTCTACCCGCCGCTGGTGGGGCGCGATCAACACGTGAACGGGGAGATCTACAGCGGAGATCCCGGCGCGCTCCTGCAGTGTCTCGTTCCCGACGAGCTCGCCTACGACCTGGCAATGAACATTTTCACGTTCGATGTCGGGCACAGCCTGCCGGTGACGGAGACGCACGTGATGGAGCACGGGTTGTACGTGCTCCAGGGCAAGGGAACCTATTTCCTCGACGACACGTGGATGGAGGTCGAGGCGACCGACTTCATATGGATGGGACCTTTCTGCCCCCAGAGCTACTATGCCACTGGTCTCGTCGCTTCGAAATACATCTATTACAAGAACGTCAACCGCGAAATCCCCCTGTGAGGTGATATGGATGGAAAAGATCTATCGCGACGCCGATGTGGACATGGCGGTGCTCAAGGAAAAGACGATCGCCGTGATCGGCTACGGCATCCAGGGCAAGGTCCAGGCAGCAAATGCGCGCGACAGCGGGTGCAGGGTCATCATCGGGACGCGGCCGGCCGAGGAGAGTCCCTCGCGCGCCCAGGCGCATGCCGACGGATTTCCCGCGATGAGCGTGGCCGATGCGACGAAAAAGGCGGACATTCTCCTGATCGAGATTGCGGATCCGGCGCAGCCCTCGGCGTACAGGAACGACATCGCCCCGCATCTCCGCAAGGGGCAGACGCTCTGCTTCTGCCATGGATTCAACGTGCTCTACGGCGCCATACGCCCGCCGCCCGATGTGAACACGGTGCTCTTCGTTCCCAACGCGCCCGGCGCATTCGTGCGGGAGAAATACACAAAGGGGGAAGGGGTCTATGGATGCGTGAGCGTGGAGCATGACGCGACGGGAGACGCACGCCGGATCGTGCTTGCCATCGCGAAGGCGGTCGGCTCGACCCGGGCGGGTGTCGTGGAGCTCTCCTTCCAGCACGAAACCGAAGGGGACAATTTCGAAGAGCAGATCCTCTACGGC
Organism: Spirochaetia bacterium; assembly: GCA_049511935.1. Lineage (GTDB taxonomy): Bacteria > Spirochaetota > Spirochaetia > SZUA-6 > Fen-1364 > Fen-1364. The sequence continues at coordinate 4,102 of JBEKXR010000363.1, forward strand.
GGGGCCATCCAGCTGATGCGGCTCTGCTTCCAGGTCATGGTGGACAACGGCTACTCCCCCAGCTTCGCCTACGCCAAGGCCGTGCGCTCGCTGCGGAGCGTGCTCGACGTCATGGATGAGAACGGCATCGAGAACTACCTGACAACGCGCTGCAGCCGCACCTGCGAGTTCGCGGTGCGCACCCGCGGGCCCCAGGTGATCGATGCGGAGGCGGTCCGCCGAATCTTCCGTGAGACTGAGCAGGGCGTCTTTGCCCGCGACTGGATGCAGGAGTGGGCGCTCGGCATGCCCCAGCTCCACCGGATGCGGCGCTCCGCGGCCACGCCATGCGGTGCGCCCGCGAAGAGATAGTCCTCCCCCTGCCGATTGCGAAGCTCATGCAGCTCGGCAAGACCCAGCGTGCCTGCCCATGTCCGGCTTCCGATCATGCC
>JBEKXR010000364.1:0-4531 GCA_049511935.1 Spirochaetia bacterium
ATGGAGCTGATCGGCAGGCGGACCTACTTCCATGGGTTCTCGGACGAGATGGAGATCAAGGCCGCGGAAAAAATCATCCACCATTTCCCGGCCATCGAGAGGGTACGGTTCACGTGCTCGGGGACGGAGGCGAACGCCGCCGCGGCGCGGATCGCGCGCTCATTCACGGGCAGGAAGAAGATCATCAAGTTCCTCGCCGGATACCACGGCTGGAGCGACCAGTTCATGACCGACATGGAGGTCCCCGGCAGCGGCAGGTTCGTCTCCCAGGGCATCCCGGATGAGATTCTCGATCTCACCATCCTCGTGCCTCCGAACGACCTCGATGCGCTGGAACGCGCCTTCACCGAGCATTCCTCCGAGGGGGGCGTGGCCGCTGTTTTCTGCGAGCCGGTCGGCGGAGAGTCCGGCCTGGTGCCGTTTGCCGACGGCTTTCACGCGGCGGCGATCGAAATCGCACACCGGCACGGCGCGGTGTACGTCTTCGACGAGGTCGTGACCGGGCTCCGCATGGGGCTGGGCGGAGCGCAGGCCGCTCTCGGCGTGAAGCCGGACCTCACCACGCTGGGCAAGGCGCTCATGGGAGGATGGCCGTCGTGCGGAGCGGTCTGCGGAAGTGCTGCGGTGATGGAAACTGCAACCGTCGGAGTCATCCCGGACGGCAAGCCGTTCGCCTACATCGCCGGGACGCTGCCGGGCAACACCCTCTCCGCGGCCGCGGCATACTACACGATCCTCGAGCTGGAAAAGCCCGGCGTCATGGACCGGTTGTTCGTCGTGACCTCGGACCTCGTCGACAAGCTGAACGGCCTCTTCGCCGCGCGCGGGTGCGGCTTTTTCGCTTACAGCTTCGGGGGCATCGTCCGCATCGAGATGACGGCGCCGCACGGCGTGCCGCTCACAGGCCCCGAGGTATTCCCCGAGATCATTGCCCGGCGGGGACTCCTCGAAGGATACTCGGCGATCGTGCACGCACACGGCGTTCTCACCCGGAACGGCCGGGACATGGTGTCGTGCGCCCACACGACGAAAGACAACGACCGGGCCGTCAAGGCATTCACAGCCCTGTTGGACACACTCGAGGAGAAAGAATGAGGCCCGTCATGAAGGGAGCTGGATCGGAGGCGCGTCGAGGCTCCGCGCTGGTGACCGGCGCATCGCGCGGCATCGGGAAGGCCATCGCATCGGCCCTGGCTGCCGAGGGCTGGGAGGTCACCGGCACCTGCAGGAACCCGAAACGCCTCGCGCCGGAAGACAGGATCCCCGGCGTCCGCTACCTCCCGCTGGACTTCTCGCGCAAAGGGAGCGCGGAGGCGCTCCTGAAAAAGGTGAAGAACGTCGACGTCCTGGTGAGCAATGCGGGCAGCAGCTCGATCGGGCCCGTCGAGGAGGCGCCCATCGAGAAGGTGCGCGCCCTGTTCGAGGACAACTTCATCGGAGCCGTGCGGCTCACGCAGTCGCTGCTGCCCCGCATGCGCGCCCGGGGCCAGGGCGCCGTCATCTTCATCGGCTCGATGGCCGGCGAGGCGCCGAGGGCGTTTTCCGCCTTCTATGCGGCGAGCAAAGCGGCCCTGCGGGCATTCGCCGAGTGCCTTCGCATGGAGGTCAGTGGATACGGAGTCCGTGTTGCCCTGGTAGCTCCCTGGTCCATCGCCACGACTATCCAGCAGGAAAACCAGATGAAAAAGTCATCCCCCTATGCCGCGGCGGTGCAGCGGGTGAAGCAGGTCCGCGACCGTTCTCTCATGGCCGGCGCGGATCCGCAGGTCGTGGCGGAAGCGGTCATGGACCTCCTCGGCAAAAGGCGGCCGCGGGCATTCACCAGCGTAGGTCACCATGCGCGGCTGCAGGCGTTTCTCGTCCGCCACCTGCCGCGTCGCATGATCGAGGCGTTGTCAGCGCGCAGATACAAGGTATAATCCCTGCCATGAAGCCCCTCATGAAGGCCCTGGTGAAGAAACGTGCCGGCCCGGGGCTCGTCATGGACGAGGTTCCCGTCCCGGCGATCGGGGGCAACGATCTCCTGGTGAGGGTCACCCGCACGGCGATCTGCGGGACCGACCTGCACATCTGGAACTGGGACGAGTGGGCCCAACGCACGCTGCATCCGCCGCTCGTCGCGGGGCACGAATTCGTTGGCACCATCGTCGACATGGGTGCCAACGTGAGCGGGTACAAGGTCGGCGAGCGCGTGTCCGGCGAGGGGCACATCGTGTGTGGCGTGTGCCGGAGCTGCCGGGCGGGACGCCGGCACCTCTGCACGAACACGGTGGGAATCGGCGTGCAGCGGGACGGCTGCTTCGCGGAGTATCTCTCCCTGCCGGCATCGAACGCGTGGCACGTGCACCCGCGGATTCCTTCCGAGATCGCCTGCTTCCTCGATCCGCTGGGCAATGCGACTCATTCGGCGCTGTCATTCGACCTGGTCGGTGAAGACGTTCTCATCACGGGGGCCGGACCCATCGGCATCATGGCCGCCGCGATCTGCCGGCACTGTGGGGCCCAGCGCATCGTGGTCACCGACGTGAACGATTTCCGCCTCGGCCTCGCGGCGAGAATGGGCGCCACGCTGACGGTGAACGTGATGCGCAGCTCGATCGAGGAGGCGCGGGAGCGGCTCTCCATCATCGGCTTCGACATCGGCTTGGAGATGTCGGGCAACGGGGCCGCCTTCGAGGCGATGCTGGAGAACATGTACCACGGAGGGCGCATCTCCCTCCTGGGGATTCTCCCGAACTCAACGGGGATACGCTGGGACCAGGTGATCTTCAAGGGCCTGACGATCAAGGGGATCTACGGCAGGGAGATCTTCGAGACGTGGTACAAGATGCAGACCATGCTCCAGAGCGGCCTCGACGTGAGCCCCGTGCTCACCCACCGGTTCCCGTTCGAACAGTTCGACAGCGGCTTTGCCGCCATGCAGTCGGGTGAATGCGGGAAGGTGATCCTCGAAGTCGCGGAGGAGAACGGGGATGATTGACGAGGCCGCGCGCAGCGAGCTTGCGGGCTGCATCGAGGACATCCGGCAGGCGGGCACGCTGAAGGTGGAACGGGTTCTGGAGTCTCCCCAGGGCGCGCACATCCGCGTGCGGCCGGGCCGCGAGGTGCTGAACTTCTGCGCGAATAACTACCTCGGCCTCGCGTCGCACCCGAAGGTCGTGGAGGCGGCGCACGCTGCGCTTGACCGCTGGGGGTACGGCATGTCCTCCGTGCGGTTCATCTGCGGCACGCTCGAGGTGCACGCCGAGCTGGAAAAGCGGATGTCCGAGTTTCTCGGCACCGAGGACACGATCCTCTTCTCCTCCTGCTTCGATGCGAACGGGGGGATATTCGAGCCGCTCCTGGACGCTGAGTGCGCGCTGATCACCGACCAGCTCAACCATGCCTCCCTCATCGACGGAGCCCGGCTGTGCAAGGCTCGGCGGCTCATCTATGCGCATGCCGACATGAGGGACCTGGAGGCAAGGCTCCGCGATGCGGCGTCGGCCCGCCTGAGACTGATCGCCACCGACGGGGTGTTCTCCATGGACGGGGACTTCGCGGATCTTCCCGGGATCTGCCGCCTGGCGGAGGCCTTCGGCGCGATGGTCGTGGTCGACGACAGCCACGCGACGGGATTCGTCGGTCCGACGGGCCGGGGCACGGCGGAGCATTTCGGCGTCACGGGGCGCGTGGATGCGGTGACGACGACGTTCGGCAAAGCCCTGGGCGGGGCGACCGGCGGGTGCATCTCGGGCAGGAGGGAAATCGTGGATCTGCTCCGCCAAAGAAGCCGGCCGTATCTCTTCTCCAATACGCTCGCGCCGGTCGTCGCGGCGACGAGCATCGCGATTCTCGACATGCTGGCGCGGGACACAGGGCTGCGGAAAAAGCTCGATCGGAACACCACCTTCTTCCGCCAGGGCATCGCGGCCGCCGGCTTCGACGTGAAATCCGGCATCCACCCGATCGTCCCGATCATGCTCCACGAGGAGAAGCTCGCGGGGACGATGGCGGACCGCCTCCTGGACGAAGGCATCTACGTGATCGGCTTCTCGTACCCGGTCGTCCCGAAGGGCCAGGCCCGCATCCGGGTGCAGGTGTCGGCCTTGCACGAGGAACCCGAATTGTCGAGGGCGATCGAGGCATTCACAAAGGTGGGGAGGAAGCTTGGCGTCATCGCCTGAAAACCACGGGCGCTGCGCCCTTCACGCGCGAAGGCGCCGTCGATATTTTTCATCCGAGAGGAGGCAGAGATGAATCCGGAAGACAAGTCGAAGGTTCAGTCACTCATCAGCGACCTGAACGGGCTCAGGTCGCGCAACCCGGAAGAATCGAAGTTCAAGGATTGGAAAGAGAAGACGGAGAAAAAGCTCGAGGAGGTATTCGGAAAGGGCTCGGACCAGTACCAAAGGTTCCGGGCGCTGCGCTTCCTCGATTTCTCAAAGCGTCCGGGGCTCAAGGACGCCCCGCTGCGCGAGGAGGAGCGGGCTCAGTTCCTGAAAGGCCTCGAGGAGGCTCGGAGGCTGCTGTCACGTTTCACCGAGACGTG
>JBEKXR010000365.1:0-4529 GCA_049511935.1 Spirochaetia bacterium
GATTCCTCATGACTTTTCGAGCTGATCTCATTAGGAAAACCGGCTTTGATGAGACACTCGGAAGATATGCCGCCTTTGAGGACAGAGACGCTTCACTCGCGGTGCTTGATACTCACCTCATTGCTCGTGCAGTACACGCACACGTTTTTCACTATAGGGTCCCTGGGAAACGGGTTTCCGGGTTCGAATGGGGTTTTATCAAGATCGCTAACTGTGCATACATCTTGTGCAAGCATACCCTGGAAAGTGCATTGTCCAGAAGATATCTTAGGAGGTTCTCATATTACAAACTCCTTAGCTACTTGCTCCAGGCTCACACATCGTATGGCCGTGCTCGCGTCGCTGGCGCTTTATCAGCGATAAGGCATTTGCCGGCCTTCCTGGCTGCGTCGAAGGGAGAACTTCCGGAGGTCTACACAAGTCTCAGAAAGAGGTATCTTGGCCATTAGTGTCGCTGTCATGAGCTCTGTTTCACGTTTGCTGCCGGTTATGGGAGACGTCGCGAGAGGTGAATTGCTGTGATTAAGACATGACTGAAACGTCTTCTTGAACTTATGGCTGGTCTCAATTATTGATCTTACATAAAGTAATGGATACGTTAGATCAAAAAGAAAGAGTCGACTCGCATAGGCATGCCTTCAGCAATTGCTGCGACCGGCCAATTCTCCCGAGGGCCCTCCGCAGATCTTGGCTCAGCTCCTCAACGTCCTGGGGTGTGGCGTTCGCCAAGTAGTGCTTGCTTTGAGCCCAAACGTATTCATCGGGATTGAGTCCAGGGGCATACGCCGCGCCGTTCGGGCTTCTAGGGGATCCATACCAAGTCGACCACAAGCAAACGCCACACCGCCGAGCTGGCGTACCGTACACCGAACTCCTTCTCGAGGAGGTTCATCATGCAAGCAATTTCCGTCGGCTGTGACGCTCACAAACACTACTCTCAACTTGAGCTCCAGGACGCAAGTGGCCAAGTGCTCAATCGAGTGCGCATCGATCACTCCCCCGTAGCCGTTTCATCCTTTTTCTCCTAACTGCCGGGTGGAACTCCCGTTGCCCTTGAGAGCGTCGGCAATTGGTACTGGATCGCCGACGAGATCGAAGCCGCAGGTTGTCTTCCTCTGCTGACAAACCCCGCCAAGGCAAAGCTCATGATGGGTCACGTCAACAAAACCGATAAGCTCGATGCGAACGGCCTCGCTACCCTCCTTCGTATCGGCAGCCTGCCCACCGTGTGGCTGCCCCCCGCTGCTTTGCGTGACCAGCGTGGGCTGCCTCGCACTCGTATGGCGTTGTGCGCGATGCGGACCTCCCTGAAAAACCGCATGCGCTCCATGCTGGCCAAATACGCCCTTTCTCCTGAGGACGGTGCCAAGCTGTTTTCGAGGCGAGGCCGAGCCTGGCTGGACTCCTCCCTCTCCCGCCTGCCCCAGAAGACTAGACACTGCCTCTCGCAACAACTAAAGCTGCACGATTCCTTGGTATCGCAGATCACCGCCCTCGAAGATAGTATCCGAAGCCAAGTCACCCTCACTCCCAGCATACAGCTGCTCAAAAGCCTCTCCGGGGTCGGCGACATGCTGGCCATCGTCATCGAGCGGGAGGTCGGTGATATCGCTCGGTTTCCTTGTGCCCCTCAGTTCAGCAGCTACTGCGGCACCACTCACCGCATCAGCTGCAGCGGCGGTAAGACCCACTATGGCAAGATGCGATGCGAATCAAACCATTACCTGAAGTGGTCGTTCCCACCCCGAGCGCTGTTTGGGTCGAATGGAGATTCGTGGTCCCGCCAAGCCGCTCGATGCCCGTGTTTGTTATGTGACGTGCGGCAGGATCTCCGAAAGCGTTGATATCTGTGCCCGTGGCATTCTCCACACTAATGGACTGCTGGTGATTCGCTTCGACTCGGTTTCTGCTATCAGGCATCACATTGCTCCGTCTGGATATAGATCGCCCCGCTATTCAATTGGAAGATTCTCCCTCATTGCGGGTCGACTGTGATGATGGATGAGAGGGATGTCATGGTTGTGATTGATGAGCAGGCACAGAAAGCTCAATTCGGTTTCGTAGTAATCTAGATTAAATTGGATTGACGCTGCGAGTCGTGGATTCTACAATCCCAAAACATTGCGGCTATTCAAACGGAAAGAGCTCTGGGTCCCCACCTGGCGTGGGTGGGTGTTGTTGCTCGCTATTCTTCTCGGTTTGGTAGTTAGTTTCCTGGCATTCGCTCACACGTTCCTATCGGTCAATCACCCAGTGGCGGCGAACGTCCTCGTCGTGGAGGGATGGTTGCCGGATTACGCGCTGGAAGAGGCCGTCCAGGAGTTCAAGGAGAAAGGATACGAGCATCTCGTGGCCGCAGGTGGACCGATGCCGCAAGGGCATCTCATCTCTGGATATGATACCTACGCAAGGATCGCCGGCGCGACATTGTTGAAGCTTCAGATCCCGAAAGAGAAACTGATCGAAGCACCGGCGGCGATGACCTATCGAAACAGAACGTTCGAAAGCGCGAAGGCTGTCCGGGCGAAACTGCGCGAATTGGGCATCTCTGTTCAGGGACTCAATGTTGTCTCCGAAGGGCCGCATGCCCGGCGCACCCGCTTGGTGTACCGCAAGGTATTCGGCAGAGAGACAATTGTTGGCGTAATCGCGATCAGGTCGATGGACTACGAGGCCGAGCGCTGGTGGAGGTCGAGCGAAGGCATGATAACAACCATGTCCGAGGGGATTGGGTGGCTTTTCGAAAGCCTATTCTCGTCCGGCCGATAAGCCGGACGAATACGCGCCTTTCTGAAGCCGATTTTCGGCCCTATCTCAGCGCCGGACTCTCTCCGGCAGCTTCCTCAAGCGCATTTCCCCTGGCCGTGTTGGAGCTTCTCTTTTCCAGAGGTCTCAAATCAACTCATCTACTCGTAGTCTGACTCCATTCAAGATTTTTGTAGCTTCTCGCCTACTCGGCGTTCTGCTGAATCTCTTTACTCCACCAAAACCATTATGTGGATTTGATACATGGGGAAGTTCTTGGGCACGGCCTGACTACTGGCTCACCCACGACAGGCTTTTCGTGCATTCGCTGCAGGCTCACTGATGTCAAGTGACCTGTCAACAAGTATCTTTTTCTTTCTCTATCTTGTGTCCTCCATACTATGGGACGACCCGAGCGAAGGCCGGGCAGGCAATCGACGACGGTTGATCACTCTGATGATATGAAAGCGCTGCGCCTCGTAGCCTCACCGTGTATGATGGGGCTGACGAAACTCTCTACGAGAGGAGGCGCAGCAAATGGAGTATATCGCGTTGGACGCGCACAAGCGATACAGCTTCGCGTCCGTCGAGGACACAGATGGCGTCAAGCGAACCGAGGCACGGGTCGAACACGGACCCGGAGCGATCCGCAAGTTTCTGGAGAAGTTCGAATGAGGATCGCCGGTCGCGGTTGAAACGGTGGGCAACTGGTACTGGATCGTCAGCGAGATCGAGGAGGCTGGGATGGTGCCGAAACTCGTTCATGCGTTGCGAGCAAAGATGATGCTGGCGACGGTGAACAAGACTGACCGACTGGACGCTCGCGGAATGAACCGCCTCCAGCGCACTGGCACTCTCCCGACAGTGTGGATCCCTCCGAGCGATCTGCGAGATCAAAGGGAGTTATTCCGTACCCGCATGGTATTCACACAGCAGCGCACGAGGCTGAAGAATCGTATCCAAGCCACCCTCTCCAAATATGCCCTGGCGATCGAAGAGTCAAGCGATGCCTTCAATAAGAAGGGACGTCAGGAACTGACGCTGTGCTTGGCCAAGCTCCCACGCCACACGCGCTTTGCAACTGAGCGTGTACTGGAACAGCTTGACTCGGTGATGGGTCAGATCACGGCGTTGGAAGCAAGAATGCGGGAGGTGTTCGCGCCGAACTCCGAGATCAAATATCTCCTGAGCCTTCCTGGTATTGGATTCATCCTGGCAGTTGTTATCTTCAGCGAGGTCGGCGATATTCAACCTTTTGTCTCCGCCTCGCATTTTGCTTCCTACGCAGGAACTGCCCCCCGTGTTCACGCCAGCGGTGGGAAGGTTCGTCTCGGGCAACTGCGCTCCGATGTGAACCGCTATCTCAAGTGGGCATTTGTGGAGGCAGCGAACGTGATCTCGCTGAATCGCCGTCGTTGGCCCTACCGCCACGTCACTCGTTTGTACGAAAAGGTTCGAAACCGCAGGGGTCATCAGACGGCTATCGGTGCAGTCGCTCGACACCTTGCGGAGTCAACATACTGGATGCTGAAGAGAAGGGAGGAATACCGCGAACCAAAGAAAGGCGCGATTTCGTCCACGAAGGGGTAAGCGCGGGAATATCATGAGCTCTTTGAAGCTCGAACTCTGATTGCGACACCTCTTCGGGACATTATCATGCCGCGATGACGGCGAAGATATGATTCCGACGAAACGGGCCGTTGATAGAAGAGCAGACCGAACGCTTTCAATGGGAGACGAAAGACCAAAAAGGAAGTTGACGGTGCAGCGCTTTCAGATATGAT
>JBEKXR010000366.1:0-4526 GCA_049511935.1 Spirochaetia bacterium
CAGTCTCCCCCCGCGGCGAGGGCCTGCGCCCGCAGGAGAACGAAGGCCGGGTCACCCGGTGCGCGCAAAAGCCCCTGGGCCGCTGCATCCGCGGCAACCTCGGGCCTGCCTGCGGCGAGTGCGCCGCGCGCAAGAGCTGCGAAACGCTGCGGCTCTGTCGGGAGGAGGGATGCGAGGTGCTGCAGAAGGGGCAGCTCCGATGGCGCGGAGCCGGAGCCGATGATCGTCCGTGCAAGCTCGGCCGCCGCGGGTGAGAAGGTCGGCGAAAGCTTCAACGCGGCTTCGAACTTGACGCGCGCGTCGGCGAGCGGACCCGAGCTCTTCTCCAGCAACAGCCCCTGGAAGAAAGGCGGCAGGGGCGACCCAGTCTTCAGGTTGGCCGCCTCCGCAAGTTCCGCGCGCAGGGCAGTGTCCCGTGCATCGTCGGCCGCCGCGTGCGGATCCAGGAGCACGAGGGCGGGCGCGATCCGCTCCAGGAATGGGCTCGTGATCCGCGCGTTGTCCCACGTGAGCCCGGTCTCCGGGGTCGAACCGGCCGACTCGGGGTACAACCGTCGCAGGAGCGTGCGCCCGAGGATGCCGGCTCCGGCTGCGCCCATTGCCCCCATTTCATCCGCGGCGGCGGCCAGGCGGATGCCTTCGGCCAGGGAGGCGGGAGTGGCCGCGGCCATGAGGTTCACTGCGTGCCCGAGAAGAGACTCGCCGGTCCCGAAATGGGAAAATGTATCGGCGGGCACGGATCCGCCGGACTCATCCGGCGACGGACCAACGGTCGAGCAGCCGGCGAGCACCAGGGCGGCCAGCAGCATCGGCGCCGCGCCGAAGGCGCGAATTCGTGGCGCCGCGCCGAGCTTCACCGGGCCGCCTCTGCGCCCGTTCCCTGTGCGATGATCGGTCCCAGCGGCACGGTGACCATGTAGTAGTCGTTGGAGGCGTTCCAGAGCGTGAACCCGGATCCCGCGCCTTCCAGCGCGCCGTGGACCTGGTTCAGGAGATACGTGGAGTAGACTGGCGGAGCAAAACTGGTCTCCGCCCCGATGCGGAATGCCTGCACGTAGGGGCGGATTACGCTGCGGCCTTCCACGATGTACGCGGAGCGCTTCGTTCCTTCCTCGTAGATGTACTTCGCCCGGGGGAGGTAGTCCATTGTCCCGAGGAAATCCCGGGGGAAATGGGACGGGTAGAACATGGGCTGGATGACGTCGACGTAGCGGGAATACATCTCGATGTTCTGGGCCACCCAGTTGGAGATCCGGGCCCACCCGCAGTAGCCGTAGACGTCCGTGGAGATCGGGATCGAGACGTATTCCCTCGCCTTGGCGAGAAACGATTCCAGGGCTTCCATCTTGCCCATGCCCGTCCTGCGGTAGCGCCAGGTGATGCTCCCGATGTCGCCGTCGGAAGGGAAGCGGATGTAGTCGAATTGGATCTCGTCAACGCCCCTGTCCTGAAGCTCGCGCGCGATGTCGATGTTGTAGTCCCACACGGCCTCGCAGTACGGGTCGACCCAGTATTCCCCCTGGAAGACCGATTCTTCGCCGGTCAGGTCGTCGACGCTCTTCTTCAGATACCGCCAGGGACCCTTCGCCGCCCTGTCCCACGCCGCGTACTGGTAGTTGTCCGCGTTGTACAGCTGCTTGTCGCGGAAGACGACGATCCTGGCGATGAGGTACAGCCCGTTCGCATGCGCGGTCTGGACGATGTCATCGACGGCGAAGCGTTTCTGCACGGCGCCGATGCGCAGCGGTTCTTCGAGCTTCGTATCGTAAGTGAGGTAGCCGTCGTCGTCCTTGAAATCCAGGACAATGCTGTTGAGGCCCTGCGCCTTGAGGAAGTCCAGGTGGGTCTTCAGGCGCGTTCCGGAGGCCCAGCGCGAGGACATGTAGATCCCGTACTTGTCAGCCGCGGCGGCCATGCGTGCCGCCTTGTCCGCGGGCAGGGCTACCTGGTCGCGGATGCGCTCGATCAGCTTCCACGCGCCGACGTATTTCGGCGGATTCATTCCTCCCGCCGGAAGCGGCCAGGCCCAGCGTGCGTCATCCGTCCGCGCCTCGAGGTACCAGTCGTCCTGGGGGCCGTGTCGGTTGAAGGAGAGTGCGCGTACGGGAGAGCTGCCCGGCTCAGGCGGCGGATCGAGCTGGTCCACCGTCTTTCCGGCGTTCTGATAGACGAACAGGCCCTTGCCGAACCCCAGAGAGAACCAGATCCGGTCGGGCACCGCCGGGTCGTAGGCCAGGGACGCGATCTCCTCGTAGTTGCCTCCGCCCAGCTTCAGCGGCGTGAGCGGCTCGGAGAGGGCGACCCATGTCCGTCCGCCATCTTTGGTCTCGAAGAACCCGTGGAAGGAGGTCCCGACAGCCAGGATGCCGGGGTTGCCGGGGGACAGGGCGAGGCAGGTGAGCTGGTCGTTCGCACGGATGGGGTCCTTCAGCTCGACCTTCTGCCAGGCGAGCCCCGCGTTCCCCGAGACGAAGATCGTATCCAGGGTGGTGAGGGCGAGGCGATCAGCGTCCAGCGGGTCGACGGCGAGCCCGGTGATGATCGGCGGTTTGTCCACGGTGAAGGGGTACACCGCCCGGGCGGGCAGGCCCTGGTTGCGGGCGCTCCACGTCACGCCCCCGTCCGTGGACACCAGCACCCCCAGGTCGCGCGAGACCCGCCACACGGCGCTGCCGGTGGTGCGGAAGATCCGGTCGGGCGCATAGCGGGTCTCCAGCGGCGCCGGGACGGCTGCGCCCTTGCCGGTCTCTGTCGAGCTGATCCCCCCGCCGTCCTGGGCGCTGAGAAACGTCACGATGCCCGCCGAAGACAGAAAGATCACGGAGACGGCGATGATGAGGATGCGCCGCTTGTTCATACCTTACTACTCGGCCGGCGGGTGCTGAAAAATGAAACGATCAGCACCGCCCCGAGGATCACGAGGATCATGGGCCACCACTGCCGTACGAAGGCCGCGAAGCCTCCCTCGGAATGACGGAGACTAAAGGGGAGAAAAAGGAGGGCGAGAAGGGAAATGAAGAGTCCGGGCACGACGATAGCGGCGCGCGCCGACCCGCGCTTGCGCAGCCCGTAGGGCACGAGGGATACGCCGGTGACGAGCATGAACGCGGGCCAGATGCGCACGAGGCTCTGGGAACGCAGGACGGTGTTCATGAGGAGAAGCACGATTCCGCCGAGGGTGAGCACCATGCCGGGGATGATCCATCGGTCCGACCTGCGCCGCGGCCACGCGAGGTAGAGGAAGACCAGCCCCGTGAAAATCACCGCCGCCGGCCAGACCGTCCCCGGCTGCGGCAGGTATCCCACGTTCCAGAGCATCAGGATGCTGCCGGCAAGCACGACAGCCACTCCTGTCACGAGGAGCATGTTCGGATACCGCGGTGTGCTGCGATTTTTCATGAGCCCATCGATCCTATCAGAACCCGTCTGCCTTGCCAACAGCGGGCATTCCTGCTACTATTCCGCAACACCGATGGCCGCACGCATTGTCGCGCTTTTCGTGCTCGTGGCCGCGCTCGCCGGATGCGCCGTCGCCGACACGCGCTATTACCTGAGCGCATTCGATCAGAACCAGGAGCTCCGCGAGCTTTTCCGCCTGTTCAACAGGGAGAAGGACCAGGAAAACCGGTTCGTGCTTATCACGCAGATCGCCGCGGGCCTGGCGAACGAAGGCCGGGTCGACCGTGAAATCCTTTTCCTCACCACGCACGTGGAGAAGAATCCCGCCGACATCTACAACGGCTACTACCTGCTCCTTGTGGCCGACGCCTACCGTGACATGAAGGCGGTGCCGTTCGCCATCCATTATTATCGTAGAATCCTGTCCAATTACGGCGACCTGCTCGTGAAGGGCACATCGATTCACCTCCAGTGTCTCCAGGAGCTCCTCTCCCTGGAAACCGATCCCGAAGCGAAGATCGGCTCCTACAAGGAGCTGTTCTCCCGGTTCCCCGACCAGAGCCGGGGAGTCAACTGGTACTACATGGCGAAGAGCTACGAGGAAGTGGGGGAGTGGGAACAGTCGATCCAGGCATACCAGAAGTTCATCGGCTCGGTGGACGTCGACGTGACCGGGGATTCCATGTCCCTGCGGGACGCATCGGAGAAGGTCAATTTCTACAACAGCGCGGACAAGAGCTGGCTCGTGCCGGACCTGAACACCCTCGTGGCCGGCGTGAGGGATGCCATCACCACGAAAAACATCTCGCGGCTCAGAAAGTACCAGGCACAGGTGAACTTCTTCCAGGAGCCGTGGGACCAGACGCAGCTCATCAGCGAAGAGACCGTGAACTACAACATCATCAACTACCTCCTCACGTCGAACGTCGCCATCGACTCGCAGCTGGATGTCGCGGCGAACGGCCGGGAGGCGACGCTTCGGACCACGGGATGGAATTTCAGGCCGTCGACCTGGTACCTCTACTTCCGACAGGTCGATTTCCCCGCGAACCCAGACATCAACATGCAGTGGGAATGGGCAGGAATATACTTCGGCGAAAAGCTCTGAGCGGCCTGTTCCTTGCGGC
>JBEKXR010000367.1:0-4516 GCA_049511935.1 Spirochaetia bacterium
ACCCTGACGGATATCAGGCCGAGCCAGAACGCGAGGATGGGACGGCCGTAGAGGGGGTGGCGGCACAGCTGCGCGAAAGTCTCGGAGAACCGGGGCGCGCCGCGCGCGTCAGCGCTTTTCTTCGTCACGCGTCCCGCTACTTCGTCCACCCACTGGTTTCTCCTGCCGGCGATCAGCCGGGGCGCAGTACCGGCAAGGCTGGTCCGGACTTCTTCCAGCAGAGCCGAGCGGCCGTTCACCGCGGCGCCGACGAAGGAGGGATCGTTCTCCAGGAGGAGGAGGGCAGAGGCGCGGGGGAACGCGGCGGAAGAGGGGAGGAGCTCCTCGGTCCGCCTGACGGCCTTTTCCAGGGCGCTCCCGAAATCGAGCGGCGACGGGACGGGCACGCTGCCGAGCAGGAGACGCCGCAGCTCGGTCACCCCGGTGCCGGGCCGGGGAGAGGCGACCACGGGGAGCCCGAGGAGCCGCCCGAGGGAAGCCGTGTCGAGCTGGAGGCCCCGCCGGGCGCTTTCCCCGACGGCGGTGACGACGAGGACCAGGGGAACGCCGAGGCCGAGGAGGTCCGCCGTAAGGAGGAGCGACTCGCGGAAGCGGTTCGCATCCACGCATTGGACCAGCACATCCGGGGGACGCTCGAAGAGCAGGGCCCGGACCACCAGCTCCTCCTCCGACTGGATGAACAGCCCGTGCAGCCCGGGGGTGTCGGTGACTTCCCAGTGACGGCCCTCGATGCTGGTGTGGTGGGTAGAAACGGAGACCGTGGTCTGCGGATAGTTTGACACTAGCGCGTAGGTTCCGGTGAGGCTGTTGCAGAGCTGGCTCTTGCCGCTGTTGGGCAGGCCGACGACGGCGATGCGCGTCACGTTTCCTTCTTCCCGCATTCAGAGCAATAGCCGCGGATGCCCAGGCGGTGCTCCACAGGCCGGAAGCGGTGCCTCCGGCAGACCTTGTCCTGAAGTTTTTCCAGCTCGTCGTCCCTGAACTCGATGATCCGGCCGCAGGCAACGCACTCGAGGTGGTCGTGGTGCTCCCGGCCCCACGCCGGTTCGTAGCGGGCCCGGCCGCGCGAGCGCAGCGTTTCCTTGATGATCCCGCTCCGCACGAACAGGGGGAGGGTCCTGTAGATCGTGGCGCAGGACAGCAATTCCCCCGCGCGCTTCAGCTGCTCGTGCAGGGCGTCCGCGTCGAAATGACCGCGTGACGAGACGATCCCCTTGAGGATCGCGGCGCGCGCAGAAGTGAAGGCAAGGCCGTTCTGCTTCAAGTAGCCGCGAAAGTGGTCCACCGGTTCCATAATGCGAGTGATTCTCAATCGCATTATGCGCCGATCGACGCAGATTGTCAATCGGATTTCGCGCTGATTTCGCGCGGCGCTCAGGCGGAGAAATCAGGCGGTCTTCTGCTCGGGACGCTTGACCAGGCGCGGCATGGGGCCGCGGGAAATGCTCTTGCACCCGCCCCGGCGGTCGATCGCGTACTGCATTGCCTCACGCACCTGCAGGGCCATCTCCCGCGCGGCCCGCGCGGCCGGGCGTCCTCCTGCCGGGGGCGGCTGCACGGGAGCGCCGATGACGATGGTGATCCGCGGGGGAAGCCGCACCGTGCGCCCCGGCAGGCGCACCATGTTTCTTCCTCGCCACAGCCTCTGGTGCAGCACGGTGGTCACGGGCACCACGGGAACCCCGAGCCGGCACGCCAGGAGGAACGCCCCCGGGTGGAAGGGCTGGAGCTGCTGGTTTTCCCTGCAGAGCTCTCCCTCGGGAAAAAAGTGGATGAATCCGAGCTGCCGGAAAGCCGTGCGTGCAGCGCTTTCCAACTCGCGGAGCGCATTCGGCCGATCAGGGATCGGGATGGCGCCGAGGAGCCTCACAAAGGTGCCCAGGTAAGGTATCAAGGCCGTCTCCTCCAGCATCGTGAAGTACGTCCTTCGAGGCCTGATCGCGTGGGCGACAATGCCAGGGTCGAAGAGCAGCGTATGGTTGCTCACGATGACCGCGGCCTCGAGCCCCCGAAGGTGCCCCCGGCCGGTGATGCGGATCCGGTACACGACCCAGTCGAAGATCCGCACCGCGGCGAGCACGATGTGGAAGAGGGCAACGAACGGCAGGAAGTGGGGGGTGTAGCCGATGATCCGTGCGCCTTTCGTGTGTGCCATGAGCCCTCCCTAGTGCAGCGTGCGCCCCTTCCATGTCACCCCCTGCCCCGTGAGGACCTGGGCGAAGCTCCACCACGCCATGTACAGCAGGTGGATGAAGAGGATGGGGTACAGGAGCGGTGCCCACCACCGGAGCCCCCGGTCGTACAGCACGACCGCCCAGGCAAGAAGGAACCCGGCGACGCAGAGCAGTGTCCGTTCGGTGCCGGCAGCGCCTGTCAGGATCTGGATCGGCAGGAGCACCAGGGGAAGGACGACAAAGGTCACCAGGAGCGTGACCGCGGCGGCGAAGAGGATGGATCGGTGACGTGCGACGTCGTAGATGTTTTTCGACAACCCGTTGAAAGAGGCGCGGTATCCGTCGTACATCCGGCACCGGATGTGCCGCCTGATATCCAGGAAGACCTCGCGGAACCCGGCCTTCTTCAGCTCCCGGGCTATGGCGAGATCGTCGCTGATCTGGCCGCACACCCGCGAGTAGCCGCCGATCGCCTCGAAGGCGCTGCGCCGGAAGATGAGCAGCTGTCCGATCGCGAAGGACAGCCCCGGCGCCGGCAGCGCCGTGATGAGCCAGAGAGGCAGGAGCATCGCGGACATGATGTACGTAGCCGGCACGATGAACTGCTCGCCCAGGGTGTTCATCTCCTGGAAAACGTAGCCCGAGACGCAGTCGGCCCTGTGCGATTCCAGGTTCGTCACCGCCCAGGCAATGCTCTCGTTACCGTGCACGGTGTCCGCGTCGGTGAACATCAGGTATTCGCCCGACGCGTGCCGGGCGAGCTGCTGCATTGCGTGGGGCTTGCCCAGCCAGCCCTTTTCCGTGAGCGGCTCTCCGCGAACGGCCCGGAATCGTCCGGGGAACCGCTCCTGGTAACCTGCGATGATCTCCCACGTGCGGTCCGACGACTCGTCGTCGAGGACGACGATCTCGTAATTTGAGTAGGTCTGATCCAGAAGGGAGTCGATGCACGGGCGGATGTTCCGATCTTCGTTTCGAGCGGGTATCAGGACCGACACCTTCCGCCCTCTCCGCAGGCGCGGCTCGTGCGAGCTCAATCGCAGCCACACGACATTCGAGATCGAGAGAAGGAAGAAATATCCCGCCCCGAGCAGGAAAATGAGGCGAACCCAGCCCTCGATCTGTGGGAAATGGGTCATGGCAACGTTCCCCCTGCGCCGGCCACTTCCTGTACTGCATAGAGAGACAATGCATAGACAGTCGATGTAAATGTAATTGCGCGACTTGCGCATGTCAATGGGAGTGGGAAAACAGATTTTTATGGCTCAGGCTGCCGATAAGGGAGCATGGTACCAGGAATCGGACGCGCCAGAGCCGACCTCGCGCAGGCCATCGAGGATCTCGGGACGATGCTGCGGGACTCCCAGGCGATGGCAATGAAGACCGCGGAAAAGCTGTTGAAGGCAGGCGTACAACAGGCTGTCCAGGATGCTTCGCTCGGCGCACAGATCGATCTCACGGCCTGAGACTCTCCCGGTCCCTCCTCGGCAGCTGCCGCAAGTCCCTGGTTCGAAAACCGGGCCACGGGTGGCGGGCTAGGTTGGCAGGCCTGGGGCTGTGCTGGTAGAATCGCATCCCATGACGATGACTCGCCTCGTGCTCAAGTTCCTCGACAGAGATTACCTGTTCAAGCTCATCCTCGCGCTCCTTGCCTGGTCGCTGGTCCCGCTGGGTGAGATCTTCCTGTTCATCTACCTCGGAAGCCTGATCGGGAACTCGCTGGTTCTCATGCTGGCCGCCGTCACCGGCGGCGTCGGCGTGTGTGTCGGCATTTCAGAGGCCCGCCGGGCCCTCTCGCGTCTGAGGGCCGCCCTGGCCAGCGGCACGCATCCCGGCCGGGACATCGTGGACGTGGCGGGCCTCCTCGTTTCGGCACTGCTCATGATCACGCCGGGGTTCGTGACCGATGCCGCGGGATTCCTGCTGCTCGTTCCCTCTCTCCGCGCGTGGGCAGGCAGGCGTGTCGCGTCAGTGCTGGAAGTGCAGGCCCGGGACGTGTACGACCGACTGAGGCTCTCCGCCTTATAGCCTGAAGATCCTGTACCCGAGCAGGAGAACGAGGTAGTAGAGGTAGGGGAAGAGGACGGCGAGGCGCCAGGGACGGCGGCCGATGCCGGAGAGCACGCCCAGGCCTGACGCGTGCAGCTTTCGGGAGACTTGCCTCTCCCGTCCGGCGAAGATCTCGAAGCAGTTGCCGGCCCAGAGCGAGATGCCGGGATTCAGCTCCTTGCGGTGCTTCAGGATCCACTTGTCCTTCCCCGGGACGCCGCTGCCCACCAGGACCATGGAGGGAGCCGACTTCTTGATCGCCGTGACGATGTCCCCTTCCACGCTCTTCGGAA
>JBEKXR010000368.1:0-4503 GCA_049511935.1 Spirochaetia bacterium
GCAAAAGGCCCAGGAACAGGTCGCTGCGGTTCTCCAGGCCAACCCGGACCTCAAGGGGGTCTTCGGCACCAACCTGTTCAGCGCCCAGGGCGCCTTCCGTGCGGTCGTCAACGCCGGTCTCACGGGGGCGGTCAAGGTCGCCTCGTGGGATGCAGGAATGGATCAGATCAACGCGCTGAAGGCGGGGCAGATCGACTTCACTCTCGCCCAGAAGCCGTTTGAAATCGGCCAGCTGGCGGTGGAGTGGGGATACAAGTACCTCACCCAGAAGGCATCGATCCCCAAGAAACTGCGGCCGGGGTTCTTCATCTTCACCAAGGACAACGTGGACACCCCCGAGGCTCAGCAGTACATCTACAAGCCATAAGCATCGGGAAACCGGAATCATCGCGCGCGGTCAGGTGACTGCGCGCGGTTTTTTTCCGCCATAGAGCCGGAGATGCTCTGCTGCAGGGGGAATATGCGCAACCAAGGCATGTCAGCGAAGACCCTCGCATTTTTCGGAGAGCGATGGGCGGTATTTTTCCTGCTGGTGCTGCTGATCGTGTTCAGCCTTGTTGGCCGCAACTTCTTCGCGTTCAAGAACTTCTCCAACATCCTGTACTTCGCCACTGGCTATGCGCTCCTGGCAGCGGGGGAGACCTTCGTCATCGTGACCGGAGGCATCGACCTCTCCGTCGGATTCGTCTTCGGTTTCGTCGCGGTCTGCACTTCGATCACAATGCGCGACATGTTCGCCGCCGGCGTGCCCGACACGGTCTGCATGCTGGTCGGCTCGATCGTCGGGCTCGGCGTCGGGGTGCTTCCCGGGCTGATCAATGGCATCCTCGTGGCACGCCTGCGGGTTCCCCCCTTTATCGCCACCCTGGGAATGTACGGGGTCGCCAACGGGATGGCGCTGAATCTCTCGCAGGGCTTCCCCGTCACCTTCCTTCCGCCGCGGCTCCCGGAGATCGGCAACAGCTTCATCGCCTACTTTCTGCCGGGCAAGGCGCTCACTTTTTTCCAGAAGCCCCCGAACCTCCAGCCCTCGGACCTGCGGTACCTGCTCGGCATCGTGCCCGGTACGGTGCTCGTTGCCGCCGTCATACTGCTGATTTCCACGTTCTTGCTGGTGCGCACCAGGTTCGGCCAGCATACCTATGCCATCGGGGGGAGCAAGGACGCGGCCATCCGGTCCGGGATCAACGTGCCGTCCCACCTCCTGCGGATCTACGTGCTTTCAGCCCTTTTTGCATCCCTTGCGGGAGTGCTGAACGTGTTTCGCGACGGGATCGGCAACTTCACCACCTTCAGCTCCTCCTACGAGCTGTTCGCCATCGCCGCGGTCGTCATTGGCGGGGCCAGCCTCATGGGGGGGAAGGGGACCATCGGCGGCGCCATCATCGGGATACTCATCCTGATGACGCTGGAGAACGGGCTGAACATCGTCGGCATACCCTCGTTCTACCGCTATATCGCGACGGGCCTCATCCTGATCACCGCCGTGGTGATCGACCAGTTCACGCCGGAGAGGAGGTCAAGCAGTGCCTGAGAATGCCCTGACTGCACGACGGGGCCGCGGGGGAACGCTCTGGCTGGGGCGAAACTGGGCCTTCCTGTTCCTCCTTCTCGAAGTGGCCGCATTCGCTCTCCTGGGCTCGAGGTTTCTCTCCCTGGAGAATCTCCAGAACATCTTCGTGGCCTGCCTCCCTGTCCTCCTGCTCGGCGTGGGGCAGACCTTCGTGATTATCACGGGTGGGATCGACCTTTCAGTCGGCTTCGTCATGGGGCTTGGCACGGTGATCTGCGCGAAGTTCATGTTTCTTTTCCAGGCCGCGGGGCTTCCCCCCGCCGCATCCATCCCCCTGGCCGCGCTGATCTGCCTGGCCGTCGGACTTGTACCCGGCTTCGTGAACGGGACGCTGGTGGCGCGCCTGAAGGTGCCCCCCTTTCTGGCCACCTTCGGGATGTACGGCATCGCCTACGGAGTCTCCGAGTTGGTGTCCGGCAACACCCCGATCTCAGAGCTGCCGGCGGAAGCAGGGTATATCGGGAACGAATACATCCTGTACATCATCCCGCGCAAGCTGGTGTCGCTGATCCTCCGCCCCCAGGACGTGAGCAAGCTCGAGCTTCAGAACATGTGGACGATCCTGCCGACCGTCGTGGTCATCGCGTTCGCGTTCGTCCTGATCTTCGCCTTCGTGCTCAGGCGCACCCCGTTCGGCCAGCACAACTACGCCATCGGCGGAAGCATGGACGCCGCGCTGCGCTCGGGCATCAACGTGCCGCGACACCTGATCCGGGTCTATGTCATATCGTCCTTTTTCGCGTCCCTCTCGGGGGTGATGTACGTGTTCAGGTACGTGACCGGCAGGGCGGACGCGGGCAGCTCCCGGATGCTGGACGCCGTGGTGGCCGTCGTGATCGGGGGCGCCAGCCTGTACGGCGGCACCGGATCAGTGAAGGGCACGATCGTCGGAGCCCTCATCATCGCCACGCTGGAGACAGGCATGGTCAACCTGGGAGTTCCTTCCCACAATCGCTATATCGCAATCGGCGTGATCCTGGTGATCGCGGTGCTCATCGACCAGTTCTTCCCCGAGCTGGTCGGAAGGGGGGAGTGAATGTCGGACCTGGTGCTTCAGGTGCGCGGGCTCACGAAGCGTTTCGGCGGGCTCACGGCGGTGGACCATGTCGACATGGAGCTGCACCCCGGAGAAGTGGTGGGCCTGCTCGGCGACAACGGCGCCGGCAAGTCGACCCTGATCAAGATGATCTCGGGGGTCTACCATCCCGAC
Organism: Spirochaetia bacterium; assembly: GCA_049511935.1. Lineage (GTDB taxonomy): Bacteria > Spirochaetota > Spirochaetia > SZUA-6 > Fen-1364 > Fen-1364. Next base: position 2,784 of record JBEKXR010000368.1, read on the forward strand.
GAGGGACAGATCCTCTTCCAGGGCAGGGAGGTGAGGCTCGGGAGCCCCATGAACGCGCTGGAGCTCGGGATCGAGACCCTGTACCAGGACCTGGCGCTCGCGGAGAACCTCAACGTCTATTCCAATATCTTCCTGGGGCGGGAGAGGACCAAGCCGTTCCTCGGCTTCATACAGGTCCTCGACCACGACACGATGCACACCGAGTCGAGCAAGGTCCTCAACAGCCTCGAGATCGAGATTCCATCCCTGAAGAGCCAGATCAAGAACCTCTCGGGCGGTCAGCGCCAGGCCGTGGCGATCTCCCGCTCGATCTACTGGAACGCGAAGCTCCTGATCATGGACGAGCCGACGGCCGCTCTCGGGGTGCCGGAGCAGAGGAAGGTTCTGGCCCTTGTGCGCCGCCTGAGAGAGAAGAACATACCGGTCATCATCATCAGCCACCAGCTCTACGACATCTTCTCCGTGACCGACCGGCTGGTCATCATGCGCCGGGGGAAGAAGGTCGCCGAGCTCGTAACGAAAGACACGACCCCTGACAAGGTGATCGGCCACATGATCGGCTCTGAAGAGGTGGAGCGAGCGTGACCTGATGGTCCCGAGAGGATCGGGCAGGTAGTCGAGAGAGTTCCTTTGGTTGTCTACTGCTTCGTGATGACCAGCGGGAAGGAGAACACCTTCTCACCGCCAAGGAAGACGACCGCGGCATAGATACCGGGAGACGGAAAAGCGACGGAGTCGAAGGCGTCGTTCGTCACGCTCATCTCCCCGGAGGACGCCGAGAACGTCGAACGGGGAGACTCGGCGAGCTGTTTCCCCTCCGGGTCGAGGATCTGCACGGAGTGATCGAAGTCCCCGTCGCCCGAGAACCAGACCGTCACGACGGAGAAGGTGTCCGTGGCGGGAAAGCTTTCGAAGGTGAAATACTCGAAAATGCCGGAGATGTGTGCATCACCGGTATCGTCGACGGTTGCTCTTTCGGCAGGCACCGACAAGACGAACGCGGGGTATTCGGGCAGCTGGTCGTCCGCGTTCACGTAGAAGGCGTAGTTCGCCGCCGTCTCCCCGTCCAGGGTCACCTCGATTGCATACACGCCGTCTGAAGGAAAGGTCGTGCCGCTGAAGTCGTGGGTGAAGTAGGTGACGGGGTCCTCTCCGAAGTCCAGCTTCTCCGAAGTGTCGGCAAGGCTGTCGCCCGTGGATCTGTCCACGATCCTCACGCCGATCGTGTGGGTGCCCGTGCCGCTCCATCGCGTGTACAGCTGCAGGTCCTCGGTCACCGGCATCGTGTCCGACCAGACGGCATTGTGCACGCCTTCGAGGACCGTCAGGCCGTCCTCGTTCTCACTGATGCCCGTGGCGACGGCCATGCCCAGGAACGCGGCGCCAGGGGCGGCCTGCGCCCAGAGCCCTCTCGAAGCAAGGAGAAGGAGGGCGGAAATGATCGCGGCATGACCGCGGGTCCAGGAGCGCACGACGGGGAGTATGGTGGCGACCGGGTGCGTGGTCAAGCCGCGGCGGAGGTCAGGCCCCTGACGGGATCTCCATCGTGAAGATGCTTCCGACACCCGGAGTGCTCTCGACGCTCACGTTCCCTCCATGGGCGTTGGCAATGCTGCGTGCAATGGAAAGGCCGAGCCCGGCGCCTTCGCCGCTCGCGCCTTTGCCCCTGTAGAACCGGTCGAATATCAGGAGCTGTTCCTCCGGGCTGATCCCCGGCCCA
>JBEKXR010000369.1:0-4501 GCA_049511935.1 Spirochaetia bacterium
CAGCGGAAAGCGCCGCGTACCTTCCCCGCACCAGGATGTCCCGCCTTCCCCTGTCGGGGCTGCGCAGGTATGAGACCGAGTACGCTGCCGGCCCTTCTGTCCGCAGACCGAGCGCTGCAAGGGCCGCGGTGACCTCGAGATCTCCCCCCATTCCCCCGGCCGCCACGATCAGGCCGCCCTTGCGTGCAAAGCCGGCAAGCAGGTCCCATTCCGGAGACGTCAGCTGCGTCGCTCCTGAGAGCGCGAGCACCGGCACCTCCGCGGGGTCGGGGATCGCGCGCGACTCATCGAAGGTGAAGTCCACCGACAACCTCAGGTCCCGGAAGAGCCGAAAGGCGCCGCAGATGTCCCGCAGGAAGTCGCGCGAAGCGGCGCACCTGTCCTTGGCCCTCTGCGAGTGATAGACGGACACGTACCGTGCGGGCTTTCCCGCCACGGTTCTCGACATTGCCGAGATTTGCCCGAAGATCTCGCGCAGATCTTCGCGGTAGAGGCTTTCGTCAAAACCGCCGGTGTGCGTGGGCTGGTCATCCACCGTGACCGCGGCGCCGTGCGCAAAAACGGAAAACGCTTCGTAGGCGAGATACGGCCGGGGCTTGCGGGTGAAGTCCCACGTGTTGATGCCCGTTCCGATGAGCGCCTCGAATGGCCGGCCCGATGCCACGCTTCGAAGGAAGATCGGCAGGATCGATGTCGAGCGAATGCCCGTCCAGTCGGAGTAGGCCTCTCCCGTGAGAAAATCGACGTTGGCCACGGCGCCGACTGCCCTGCTGCCCATGGCCGCGGAGGACCACGGATAGCCCCAGTAGTTATTGGTGAAGACGATCTGCGGGGCGACCTCGCGCAGCCCTGCCCGGATTCTGGCGTAGAATGATTCAACGATCCCGTAGCGGAATCCGAGGAACTCCGCGTAACCCGGCTCCGCGGGCGATGAGGGGGGCTGCCGGCCGTTCGCCTCCATGAACCGCGCCCGGCAGCGCGGACAGTAGCAGAAGCCGTCCCCGATGATCGTCATGTCCAGCCAGATGCCGTCCACGGGCTTTCGCGCGATATCCATAAGATGCCGTTCGACGATGTCTGCATACGGTCCGTTGATGCAGAGTGTCCTCCAGCGGTACGGTCCATCGCCCCGAATACCCGCCGCGTTCTCCGCCAGCCACTCCGGCTTTTCCTCCGCGAAACGCTCATCCCATGAAACCGAATAGTAGACGATGGTTTTCACGCCATTCGAGTGAAGCCGGGCGCTCACCTCCTCCAGCAGGTCGGTTCCCCCGAGCCCCGGATGCAGCCTTTCTCCGGGCAGTCGCGTGTAGAAGTTCCCGTACTGGCACTTTCCGAAGAGCACCGCCGAGTCCGCTCCAGAGGTGATGATCGCCTCCGCGAGCGCCTTTGGATCGAACGACTCGGCAATGCCCATGCCGGGCCACGCCGGCAGGTGCATGTCGAAGAAGATCCTCTTCCTGCTCTCGGCCAGCCACCCGGGCGCCGGGCTCATGACGCCGCCCTCACGCAGCGGAAACCCACGGTGGACAGCCTGTCGATCCCGTCGCCCAGCAGCGGCACCTTCTCGTGCACGTCGCAGGGCTGGGCCCCGCTTGCCGTGTACCACATGCTGCCCGTGACGCGCAGGTGGCAGCCGCCCCGGACCATGACGTAGCGCATGTGGCCGTCGTCGCGTTCGCTCTCGGTCCACTCCCACACGTTTCCGCACATGTCCAGGCAGCCCTTGGCGCTCGCGCCGGAGGGGAATGCGATGACCGGGGTCGTGCCCGGCGAGTCACCATTGCATCGTGCAGGATCGAAGAGATCGCCCCATGGCCTTTCGGGCACCGCCTTTGCCGTGGGGTGGGAGATATCGGCGTAGGTCCCGCCTTCCATCACGGGCTCGCAGGCTCTCCTGACCTTCATCACGTACCTGCCGCCCCGGATTGCCACCATGTCGCGTGGCGTGCCAGCCCCGCGTCGTCGGGAGGGGGCCGATGCGGCCCGCGGCGCAGGTCGCGCCCATAGGCTCCCAACGTCACGGGGCGATGCCGGCGGGTCTCTCCCGCATCGGCGGGGAACGTGAGAGCCCGGGGGGCTCGCCCCGCGATCACGCAGCCAACCGCCCCGGGCTCAAGCGCGCAGGTGAAGGACCGCCCGCCTCCTGAGCGTTCGAGCTCCTGTCCGTTCCAGACATCAGCAAGACCCGGAGGAGAGCCTTCCGGGATCGAGATTTCGATCCCTTCGCAGCGATGCGCGTTCCCATTGTACAGGGTGAAGAGCGCCTCATCCCCGCTGTGCCACTCCATGGCTGAGACACCCGGACAGCCCGTCGGCATATAGGGCTCCCAATCCGGATCCACGAAGAATCTCTCGAAGGCACGCAGGACCGCCATGGTCTTTTTGAGGAACAGCCGGTCCGCATCGCTCCATGGATTCCACCAGCCGAACACGTTCTCCCAGACCACGTGACCCGTTCCGTGGAGAAACGCCTCGGCGACCTGCTGGCCGTGGGAACGGGCGTACCGATCGATATGCCGGGGGCAGAATCCCGGATCGAGCCAGCGGTGGCTGAGAACGAATGGGGGAATCGGCGGGGTGAACTGCTGCCAGCATCCGCTCACCGCGGGGAGGTCGGGGAGAGGGGGGATGAGCTCGGGGCACACCGCGACGTCGGCACGCGCCCGCCTCAGCGTATCCAGCAGTCCCCTGTCGGCGGCCTCGATCGTGTCGAGGAAAATGCCGTCGGCGCCGGTGGTTTCCAGGAACCACGCGAGGGTGTCCCCATCGGTCCTGGGCTCCCGCCTCGTTCCGACGTCCCAGGGGTTATAGGTCAGGAAGACCCTCACGCCCAGCGCCTGGAGTATCCTGACGATCCTCAGCAATTCGGGAAGCCCGCCCGGGAGGTCCCGGTAATAATCGAACTGGTTGTGATGGTCGAGCCCGAGCCGTGGATAGCTCTGCCAAAGGCAGATCGCGTCGACGTCTCGCACAGCTCTTTTCGGAGGGCGCGCAGCCGCTTTCTCAGCGCTCCGGTCTCGTCGTCCGCCACCGGCTGCCACGACAACAGGTACTGCTCCCCACGTATGCCGTACTTTGGCACCACGCCGGGGAGCTCGCGGTGCAGCCGCTCGAGAATCGGATCGACGTACCCTTCGGGCAAAATCGGCCTCGTTCACGCGCAAGACGTCTGGCCAAAAATAAACGCTCAGGCCCATTTCGATCAAGACGTGCAGGTTCCGAGGTCCGGATAATTCCCACGTGGGAACCGCGCGCGTTCTTGACACCCTGTGAGGCGGCCGCTATCTTTTGTATGGTCCGAAGAAAATGCGCAAGTCGTTCGTTCTTGTGATCCTCTCTGTCCTGCTTGTCGGTTGCACGACCCTTCCACCCTGGAAACCCGTACCCACAGGGCAGTCGGTGGTCTATGGCCAGATCCAGGACAGCAGGCGGTCCATCGCGTTCATCGCTTTCGCCGACGATCCGGGGATCGTCGCGATCGCGGTGGAGAATCTGTTCGGTGGGTTCACCCCGCGCTACGGAATGATTGCCGACCAGCCCGCCCGCGCGTCGATGCGGGAGGCCATCGCAAAATACCAGGAGTGGTCGAAGCTCGCGCAGGATAACCGCGTGGAGATCACCCGGGAAATCAGCACCGTCAGCCTCACGCAGATGTTCCGCCGAGGCGAAGGGTGGGAAGCGGAAGGCGACCGCCAGGTCACCTTCATCTTCAATTCCCGGCTGGGCCCGTCCGACGATCCGCGCATCACCCTGGTCCTGAGGACGAGCTCATTCTTCTACGGCGTCGACCAGGTCGTGCTCAACGATCAGCAGGCAGCGGATTTCAGCAGGCACCTCGAGGACGAAGAAACCAACGCCGGCTACCTGCAGGCGAAGAAGAAGCAGGACACGCTGGACATGTTCAAGTAGATCTTCGTACCTTATCCGTGGCAGCGGGAATATCCTGCGGCCGGACCAATCTTGACGACACATCGACGACGCACAGACAACCTTGCCGGACCCTACGTCCGCAGGTACCTGTGGCCCTTTCTGGCCGCGGTTGCCTGCCTCTCCGTGGAGTCCGTGTGCGACCTCCTGCAGCCCACGATCATGGCGCGCATCGTGGATAGCGGCGTGGCCGCCCGGGACCTCGCCATCGTCATCCGCTGGGGGCTGGTGATGCTCTCCGTTGCGGCCCTCGGGGCCGTGGGAGCCACGGGACGCAACCTGATTGCGAGCATCGTCTCCTATCGCTTCGGGGCACGGCTCCGCGAGGACCTTTTCCACCGTGTGACCTCCTTCTCGTTCAGGGAGATGGGTTCCTTCGACGCGGCATCGCTCATCACCCGGCAGACCAACGACGTGACGCAGGTGCAGAACTTCATCAATGGCGTCATGCCCATCTTCTACAGTTTGGACGTCTTAAAAAGTGCACACCCCTCGAATTTGCAGGGAATTTGAAGGTATTTTTGTAGCAGAACCGAAAACTGTAGTGCCACCGAATTGAGAATTATGAAAG
>JBEKXR010000370.1:0-4500 GCA_049511935.1 Spirochaetia bacterium
TCTTCAGGAGCTTGTAGAAATCCGCCTTCTGCATGGGGAGAAGCTTCTGGAGGGCCTTCTTGCGCTCATCCACTGAATCGGAGAGCACCATCTCCCTGAACACGTTGATGCGCTTGTCCTCGAAGAACATGTGTTCCGTGCGCACGAGGCCGATGCCCTTGGCCCCAAACCTTCGCGCTAATGCGGCATCCCGGGGCTTGTCCGCGTTGGCCCGCACATGGAACCCGCTGACGAACTTCTCGACGAGATCGAGGAAATCGAGCATTCCCGATTCCTCAGGATCAGGTTCGATGAGCTCGGCCTTGCCGAGGTACAGCGACGGGTCCCCGTAGAAGGGGACGTTCAGCGTGACGTAGTCTCCTTCCTTGATGACATGCTCGCCAAGTGTGGCCCGGTTTCCTTTGATTCTCATCTCGGGCTTCACGAGAGAAACCTTCCCGTACTGGCGCGCGACGACTGAGGCGTGCGCCGAGTAACCACCTTCCGTGGAAAGGACCCCCGTTGCCACTTCGATGGCCTTGACATCTTCGGCAAAGGAGGACACGAGGCAGAGGATGAGCTTCGTGTCATGTCCCTTCTGCTGGGCGAGCTTGTGGGCCTCCAGCAGTCCTTCGGTAGAGAAGTATATGCGGCCGATCGCCGCGCCCGGGGCGCCGGTGATGCCCCCGGTCAGGCACTTTATCCCTTTCACCGACGTGAAGTCGATGATGGGGTGGAGGATTTCGTTGAGCTGTCCGGGCTTGATCTGCTTCACCACGTAGGTATCGCTGACGATCTTCCGCGCGTGAAGGTCCAGCAGGAGGCGGATGTCGGCCTGGGTGGACTTCGTCATCACTGAGCGTTGATCGATCAGCCAGAGCCGCTTGTTTTCTACGGTGAACCGGATGGAGCGGATCTCCTTGAAGTGGTCTTCAACCGCGTGCGCGATCTTCTCGAGCTCCCCGTGGTAGCTCTTGGCGATGTTGGCGATGTCCGAGCCGCTGGTCCCGATGGCGTTGAACTTGTTCTGGAAGTACTCCCCCTGGATCGCCTTGTCCCCCGTGACGATGTTGCGCGTGTAGAACTGCCCGTTCAGCGAGTCCTTGCCGTAGTTCCCGTACACCATGGGCTGGATGAGGAGCGCCGTGTCTTCCTGGTTCTGATCGTTGATGGAAAGGAGGTGGCTGATGCGCTTCAGCGCGATCTCCAGCTGGTCGAACGGATCCGCGAAGTAGCCATCGGGGAGCATCTTCATGTAGCGGGCCACGCTCGCCTTCCGCTTCTTCGCGTCCATCTCCGAGCTCAGCTCCGCGTCGAGCTCCTTGATGGTTTGCTTGAGGACCTTTGCTTCCTTTTCCTTGTTCTCGATCTCCGCGATCGACATTTCGATATCGAGGCTTCCCCGCGTGAGGAACTGCAGCTCGTGCCAGCCGAAGTTCTCTCCGACGTACCGGTTGAACCCCGGAAGCGTTTTGTTCGTCAGACCGAAGTTGTGCAGCGTCGGGTAGGAGGCGATGACGAGGTTCGGGCTGACGACGACCTTCACGAGCATCGGGTTGTCCACGTCCCCGAAAGTCTTCCCTGTCAGCTTCGCCAGGCGGTCGAACCACGGCCGCAGCGCCGCCCAGATGTCGAAATCGCCCAGGTGCGCAGCGACCTCCGCGTCGATGACGAACCCGGGAAGTATCGGCAGGTCGAGATCGGCGAGCTCCATCGCCAGGCGTCCTCGAATGCCGATTCTTTCGAGGACCTGGGGCTTCGTGGTTGCTTCACCCTGGTCAAAGAAGTGGATGTTCTTCTTCATGTATGTCCTTCCCTTTCGAGCCTAGAACAGGTTCAGGATCGCGCCGACCTGCGCCTTGAGGAATGCCTCGAACATGTGGCTGGCGCCCTGCTTCAGGTAGCGCTGGAGCTTCGCCACGTCGCGGATGTCATCCCCCGCGATTGCAATCATGATCGCGCTCCCGTGCTTCACCTTTCCCCACTTGAACAGCGTGTTGATGTCGTGGATCCTCTCCCCCTCGTAGAAAACATACACCTCCAGGCCCGGGTACTTCGTCGTGTAGCTCTGGATGATTTTCTTCCATGCCTCCACATTGCCGTTGTGGAAGAGCTCGTTGCTGACGACGATCGAATACATCGGGGTCATCTTCTTTAGCGCGCCTGACGGGGCCGCGGCTGCCGCAGGTGCTGCTGCGGGCGCCAGAGCAGGAGCTGCCGATGTTGCATACGCCGGCAAGGTCGCTGCGGAAGACGTCGACGCCTCGGCGGCCGCCAGGAGAGACGCCTTCGAGGCTCGCGGTCCCGCTTTCCTGCCCCGCCGTGCAGGGGCCGGGGCCGCAACCGCTGCGGGCGCCCGCTTCCTGAAAACGAAGGTGCCCTTGGTGAGCGCCGGCGGGGTTTTCGCCTTTCCGCCCTCCATGAGGGTGATGAGGAGCGAAATAGCCGTGTCGTACTTCTTGTCCCCGTTGCTGCCGGCGAAGGCACCGGCGAAAACCGTCACCAGCTCGTTTCTCTTCAGGCTCCTCACGCCTTCCCAGTGGTCACGGTTCTTGGGATTGACGACGACGACGCCGAGCTCGGGGTGGAAATAGGCCACCACCAGGTCGACCGCCCGCCACGTTCCAACCGTGGCGGTCAGCCCGTCGAATGCGTCGAAGCTCTCTGCGAGGTTGTGCGACCTGCAGGAGTAATGGTACTTGTCAACGAGCATCGCGTTGAGCGTCGGCAGAACCTGCCGGGGCTCTATGGACTTGTCGGCGAGACACTCGCTCAAGGTATCCGCGATGTTCCGCTTCGATTCAAACTCCCCGATGACCCGCGAGATGAACTTGAAGTGCCTGAGGGAGCGGTTGAAACCGTCCCGCGTGGCAAGCTCATCAAAGGCATGGACCTGTTCCGGCATTTGTCTTTTCCCCTCTGACTATAAATGAAAATGGTGACCCCCGGAGGGGTCACCACTCGATTCCCCGCGTGCTCAGATCTCTCTCAGCCCGACGTCCTGGGACCCCTTGCGAGGTCTCCCCCTCTTCGCCTTGGCCGGCGGCCGTCCACGGCGCCGGGGTGCGACGTCGACCACGCCCTGCGCGGCAGCCTTCGACGCTGCCGGAGCGGCGGGAACGTTCAGCATGTCGAGATACTCCGACTTGCCCTCGGCAGGCGTCTCGGGCGCGGTCGCTGCGAAGGACTGCGCGATGTCCGCGCGGACCGTCGAGCGGCGGCGCGAGAAGGAGGCAAATGCCGCATCCTGGAAGCCCTTGGACACCCCGTAGAGGAACTCGTTGAGGACGTTCGCCATGCCGTCCAGGGTGGCCTTCTTCCTCTTGATCGAGGTGATGTTCACGTCCAGCAGGAGGCCGGGCTGGATGTGGTAGGGGTTGATGAGGTACTCGAACCTCAGGAACTGCTTTTCCAGGAAGTTCACCCGGTCCTCGATGACCCGGCGCTGGATCGGGTAGCGGAAACCGTAGAGCTTCTGCAGCTTATCGCGCATCATGATGATGCGCCGCTTCAGCTCGTCCTTTTCCTCGATGTAGGTGCGGTTCATCCGCTCCACGTCCGTGTCACCCGGCTTGATGTACGTGACTTCGCTCCAGCTCTTCTCGATGTCCTCGTACAGGGGATCTCCGGTCTTCGCCTTGATCCGCCTCTTGATCTTGCCCTTCAGCCTGCGGGAGAGGTCGTCGAAATCGACGACGCCCTTCATGAACTTCGAGTCCTCGTAGACCATGTCCATGACGTCCCACACGTGCAGCACTTCCACCTCGAAGCTCTTCGACTGCACGTCGTAGGCCTTGCGCTCCTCAAGGAGCTGGGCCTGATCGTAGTACTTCAGGCGGATGGCGTACCGCTCATCGGGCAGGTGGGCATCGTCGGTGTCCTCGTACTCGCGGAGGATGAGCTCGCGCGCGTTCTTGAGGTTCTCCACGTGCTGGTAGCCCATCTTCGAGGTGTCGAGGATGGACGTGATGGAGTTGATCGCTGTGTTGAAGCCGCGGTTCCTGATGTTCTCGATGTCGATGATCCGCTTCAGGTTCTCGCGGATGTTCACAGGGTCGTATTCCTCGGGATCGATCTCGGCGCGGAGACCCTCGATCTTGTCCATCAGCGCTTTCGCGAAGAAGGTGTAGCGCTTGGACTTCGGGTCGTCCTTGTCGTCCGACGTCATTCTCTCCACCCGCTTCATCTTCTCGAACAGGATCTCCCCGTCGCTGAGCTCCTCACGACCCTCGTCCACGACCTGGTCCTTGAGCTTTTCGATCTCCTTGTCGATCAGGTCGAGGATGTTCTTGGAGATCAGGTCCTTCACGAGGAACTCGACGGTGACCTGGTACTGGAAAATCGGGCTGATGAGCTCGGAGTCCAGGATGTTCACCGAGAGCTTCACGTCGGTGACCGTCTTCGGCTTGAACGCGCTGTCCTTGAAGGAGCACTTCACGATCGAGTAGGCGTTCTCACCGCGTATGAACGCGCCAACGTCCGTCTTCTGGCGGAGGAGGGAGTTGGTCAGGTTCTCGAGGT
>JBEKXR010000371.1:0-5292 GCA_049511935.1 Spirochaetia bacterium
ATAGCAAGGCGGAGTCCCCGCAGAGTCGCGCAGAGGGGAGGAGAGGCATGCCGTCCGTGGAGTTACGCCCGGACGTCTACTGGATCGGGCTCAACGACCGGACAACCGACCTGTTCGAGGGCATCTGGCCCGTGTCGGAGGCGGGGGTGACGTACAATTCGTACGTCATCAGGGACGAGAAGAACGCCATCGTCGACCTGGCGAAAGGTTTCAAGACCGACGAATACTTCGATCTCCTCGATGCGATTGTCCCTCTTGGATCGATCGACTACATCGTGATCAATCACATGGAGCCCGACCACACCGGCGCCATCCGCGCCCTCTCGAGGATTCCCCGAAAATGCACGCTGATCGCCACCGAGAAGGCCCGCGAGATGCTCGATGCCTACTACGGGATCACCGAGAACATTCGCACGGTCGTCGATGGTGAAGAACTGGTCCTGGGAAAGAGGACTCTCCGGTTCATTCATACGCCGTTCGTCCATTGGCCGGAGACCATGGTCACCTACGACGTCACGGACAGGATCCTCTTTTCCTGCGATGCGTTCGGAGGCTACGGAACCCTCCCGGGAACCATGTTCGATGACCAGGTTGCGGACCTGCTGTTCTACGAGCGTGAGGCGCTGCGCTACTATGTGAACATCATTGCGAAGTTCAGCACCCCCACGTTGAACGCAATCCGGAAGCTCGCAGGGGCGCCCATCGAGATCATCGCCCCTTCCCACGGGCTGGTCTGGCGGCGGGATCCAGGAAGGATCGTCGAGCTCTACAGCCGGTGGGCGAAGCTCGCCAGAGGGGGCGGGGAGACCGCGGTCACACTCGTGTACGGCTCAATGTACGGGAACACTGAAAAGATGATGAACGCGGTCGCGCAGGGGATCTCGCCCCCACGTACGAAGGCACCCTTTTTCCCCCCGTTGCCCAGACCATCGAGATGGCGGGCCTGAAGCGTGTCGTGAACAAGAAGGCGGCGGTGTTCGGCAGCTACGGCTGGAGCAAAGGCGGGATGGCCGCGTTCCAGAAGCTCGTCGAGCCGTTGAAATGGGAGGTCACCGACGTCCTGGAGTTCCGTGGAAGCCCCACGAATGAGCTCTTGAAAAAGGGCGAGGAATTCGGCGAGCGCTTCGCTGCCGCAGTCAAGACCTCGTAGTCCCCGGTCAGGACCCCGCGGCGGGCTTTTTCCCCAGGACTCTCTCGACGAGGGCCTGGAGCTGCGTCCGGAAGATCATTCCTGCAGCGAAGAGCATGATGGCGGCGAGCGACAGGATCCCGAGCGCGACCCACCGGTTGGCTCGTGCTGCCCCTCCAATGATGGAGCTGCCGACAATGCCGGGAAGACGTCCTACCGCCGACACCCCGAGGAAGAACAGGAAGCTCATCGGCGTGAGTCCTGCGACGTAGCACAGGATGTCCTTGGGCACGCCGGGAATCAGGAACAGCACGAAGAACACGATCCGCGAGCTGCGAGATTCCAGGAGCTTCTCCACCCGCTCGATCTGGGCCGCCGGGATCACCGCGGCGACGAAGGGCCGTCCCAGCCACCGGGAAAGAAAGAACGCCACCGTGGAACCTGCGAGGATACCCGAGAGGGAAAGAAGGATGCCCACCCACCCTCCGAAGAGGTACCCCCCCGCGATCTGCACGACCTCGCCAGGAATGGCGAACACGATGACCTGGATCGCCTGCACGCCCACGAACGCAAGCGGCGCCACCGCACCCCATCCCTCGATCCACGTGCGGACCTTCGGCACGGAGCCGAAGACTTTCCAGAGCTCTGCGTGCCAGATGATGACAGGAACGACGAGGGCTGCCACGAGCAGCGGGAAGACAGTGATTGCGGCAATACGACGCGGGGGGAGGGGCTTCATGCGCGGGTACTATACGCGATCCGTGTCGTGGGCGCCAGCATCGGCGGCTCGCTTTCGGCCATCCAACGCCGCGCCCGACGCGCCTTCCGCTCCTGGCGGAGTTTCGCGTCACTTGGCGCGGCAGGCCTCGCTCGCCCTCGCGGCTCTCGCCGTCCGCTTCGCGGCCGAAATGTCGCCAGGAGCGACCGCGCTGCCGCCCTCCGCACGCCTTCGGCGTGCTCCGCATCCATGGCTATGGTTTGACCGTCCTGTTATTCCTTGTTACAATGGTCATCATGAAATCCCCGCGAAAGACCGCGCGACATGCACCGACGAAGTACAAGGTGGGCCAGGAAATCGTCTATCCTCTCCAGGGAGTCGGTCACATCCGGGCGATCGAAGAGAGGCCGTTTCGCGAGAAGAAGCTTCTCTACTACATCATCTACCTCGAAGTGTCCGACATGACGATCATGGTCCCGGTGGGCAAGGCGGATGAGCTGGGCATCCGCGCAATCGTGGGCAAGAAGGAATCGCAGAAGGCCCTGCGGCTCATTGCCGAGGAGTTCGAGCCGATCCCTGCTGATTGGAAGCTGCGCTACCAGATGAACCTCGACCTGCTGAAAAAGGGCAGCATCCTGGACATCGCGAACGTGGTGCGCGCCCTCTACCACAGGAGCAGGATCAAGGAGCTGCCGATCCTGGAGCGCAAGCTGTACGACAGCGCGCTGAAGCTCCTCATCGACGAGATTTCCTTCTCCCTGGACAAGAGCAAGGGCGATGTCGAGGAGCTCGTCTTCGCCAAGCTGAAAGTCAATGCGAAGTGACGCACCCGGCCGAGAGACGGCATGAGGCGCTCGGGCCCGCGCCCCTGGGCCGCGATCTTCAGGGCCATGACGCGCGGGCTGGATTCTGCCCGGCCCGGCGGGGCCCTTCCATCGGTTTCAGCGGTCGCCCGTGAGAACAACGACCCCTTCCGGGTCCTCGTCGCCACCATGATTTCCCTGCGGACCAGGGACGAGGTGACCAGCAGGGCGTCGGACGCTCTCCTTTCTCTCGCTCCGTCGGCATCTTCCCTCGCGGCCATGCCCGTGGATCGGATCGCCCGCTCGATCTACCCTGCGGGCTTCTATCGCACGAAGGCGAAAAACCTCCGCGCCGCCTCGCGCCTTCTTCTCCAGCGGCATGGCGGCAGCGTGCCCTCGAAGATGGACGAGCTCCTGGCCTTGCCGGGCGTGGGACGCAAGACCGCAAACCTCGTGCGCAATCTCGGGTTCGGGCTTCCCGGGATCTGCGTGGACACCCATGTGCACCGCATCTCCAACCGCATGGGCTGGGTGACAACGCGAACCGCCGAGCAGACAGAGACGGCGCTCATGGAAGTCCTCCCCGTGCGCCACTGGATCGGAGTGAACGAGCTCCTTGTCCGATACGGACAGGCGGTCTGTACACCGCTTTCACCCCGGTGCAGCACGTGTCCCGCGGCGCGTTTCTGCGCACGCGTCGGCGTGGGGAAATCCCGGTGAGGGTCACGGCGGGCATCGTGGAGGAGAACGGCCTCGTGCTCATCGCCCGGCGCAAGCCGGGGAAGCACATGGCGGGCAAGTGGGAGTTCCCGGGGGGAAAGATCGAAAAGGGCGAATCTCCCGAGCAGTCTCTTGCCCGCGAGCTGAAGGAAGAGCTTGACGTGCGCGCACGGATCGGCGAGCTGCTCTGCTGCGCCTCCTACGATGGGGAAGGGATCACCCTGGAGCTCCTGGTCTATCGAGTGGAGGGATTCGAAGGGACTCCCCTCCTGCGGGAGCACGAGGAGATACGCTGGGTGCCGCCGCGGGATCTGCTTTCCTACGATCTTGCAGATTCCGATCGGCGGGTGGTGGAGACCCTTTTTCGCTGAGCCCGTAGCGAGACGGCGCCGCAGCTGGATTGCGCGCGCGGGTCTTGGTCGGGTGCGCCGAATCCCTGCCGCGCCGCCCCGGCAGCGCCGAACGACGCGGCAGGTCAGTTCTACTTCTTTGCTTTCGCCTTCAGAGCGGCTTCCTTGAAGGTCTTGCTGAAGGTGAACCGGGGCACCTTCGTCGCCGGCTTGGCCGGAATCGTGATCATCTGGCCGGTGAGCGGATTTCTTCCGGGGTGCGCCCCGCGCGCCGGCCTTACCCTGATGAACATCTTGCCGATTTTCCCGAGCGCGACGCGTTCGCCGCGCATGACGCCGGCGCCGACGATTTCGAACAAGTCCTCCAGGATCTGCTTCACGTCCCTGCGGACAATGCCGTTCTTCTCCGCAAGATAGCCGATCAGCGATGCGCTGGTGAGCTTGTCAGGGACCCTGGTCGCCGCCTTTTTTGCTGGTGCTTTCGCCACTGTCTTCCCCTCCCACTCGAGTTCTCTGATGCGGCTCACGGCCGCACTTTCAGGAGGATATATCCTTGCGCCGACATTGTAAATAGCGCGGCCACCGAGTGGACGGTACCCCGTGCAGCGAGGTGGCATTTCGCGCATGTTGACAACCGGCCCGGCCGGTCGTTATAGTTTGCGCCTGTGCGAACGCTATGAGTATGCACCACTGTTTTGAAAATGGTTCGGTCTTTCCTGACCTGCGCAGCAGCGACAAGTTCGAAGCCCTCCGCGAGCTGATCCGCCGGGCACGCGTCTTCCGCGCCATCGACGTGCGCGCGGAGTTCGAGGACGCCGTGATCTCCCGCGAGCGCCAGCAGACCACGGGGCTCGGACACGGGGTTGCGGTCGCGCACGGCCGGGTGCAGGGAGTCCCGCGGGTCATCATTGCGTTGGGTGTCTCCCCGGCCGGCATCGCGTACGACTCGCCCGATGGCGCTCCTGTCCACCTGCTTTTCGTCATCGCCTCGCCGCCCAATCTCTCCCTGGACTACCTCCAGGCGCTCTCCACGCTGGTGCGCTGCATCCGTGACAAGGAAGCCCGCGATCTGCTGATCGACACCTCGAGCGCGGCGGAGATCGAAGAGCGGCTCCGCGCGGCCTTCTCCGACGGGCTCATGCGTTTCGAAGAGCCCCTGAGCGGACGTCAGCCCCGCGGATCCTCCGGCTGATCCTCATGCTCCTCCTGCCCGCGATCGACCTGCGGGCGGGCCGCTGCGTGCGGCTGCTGCAGGGCAGCTTCTCCGATTCCACCGCCTATTCCTCCGATCCCGTGGAGACCGCGCGCGGTTTCGCGGGGGATGGAGCGCGCTGGATTCATATCGTGGACCTGGACGCAGCGGAGGGAAAGGGCGCGGACAATTTTCGCGTGGTCGAGCGCATCCGCCGAGTGCTTTCCTGCCGCCTCCAGGTCGGCGGGGGCGTGCGAAGCGTCGAACAGGCCCGCGCACTGCTTTCCCTCGGCATCGACAGGCTCGTGCTCGGCACGATGGTCGTTCGCTCGCCCGGCGAGGTGCGCCGGTGGACGGAGCTCCTCGGTTCGCGGTTCGCC
>JBEKXR010000372.1:0-4483 GCA_049511935.1 Spirochaetia bacterium
GCACCGCCTCGCCGCCTCCCCGTATTGCCGAATGTGGTAAAATGGAAGTGCTGCGTGCCCTGATCTAGAGGAGAGTCAATGTCCATGCTGTGTCTATTTTGGCTCGGTCCTCCAAGGGTGGAAGTGGAGGACCTGCCTGTCCGGCTGGAGACCCGCAAGGTGACCGCGCTTCTCGCGGTCCTATCGCTTGAGCGCAGGGCGCAATCGCGCGAGCACCTTGCTACCCTGCTCTGGCCCGAGTACGACTCCCGTCGAGCTCCGGCAAACTTGCGCCGCGCCCTGGCCTCGCTGCAAGCGAGCCTGGGACCGGGATGGCTGCAGGCGGATCGTGAGACAGTTGCGCTGTGCGGGCTGGGAAGGATCCGGGTCGACTTCGACGACTTGATTATTCGGGTGCGGGACGCACGCACTCATCATCCGGGCGCCGAGGATCGTCTCTGCGCGGCGTGCGAAGAAAAGCTGGAGGAGGCCGGGGCGCTTCACAAAGGCGACTTCCTGGAGGGGTTTAACCTAAAGGACTGCCCGGAGTTTGACCAGTGGCAGATGCTGAAGCGCGATGAGCTGCTCCAAGAGATGAGCTATGCTATGGAGCGTCTGGCCCAGGCGAGCGCGGAAGCTGGCCGTTGGGAGGATGCGATAGAGCGGGCGCGGCGCTGGCTTTCCCTGGACGAGTTGCACGAGCCCGCACACCGCGCCTTGATGTTCTCGTACTCGCGGACTGGAAAGAGGAGCGCTGCGCTCCACCAGTACGAAGAGTGTGCACGCTTGCTGCAGGCGGAGCTCGGCCAGGAGCCGGATGAGCGCACCCGAGTCCTATACGAGAGAATCAGAGACCGAAAGCTCGAAAGGTCAGTGGCTGCCACGTCCCCGCTTCGACCTGCCGGCACGACCAGCGCGCCGCTGCCCGAGGCGACGAAGGCAGCCGCGCCGTTCGCGGACCTCCTCCGAACAAAGCTGGATATTCCGCAGCTCCGCGCGGCAGGGGTCGAGCGTCCGCGTCTCCTCGACGTCATGACCCAGGGCATTTCGCACGGGCTTGCCGTGGTCTCTGCGCCCGCAGGATTCGGCAAGTCGACGTTCCTTTCCCAGTGGTCTTCCCACGCGGACATGCCCGTTGCCTGGTTATCGCTTGACAGCGGCGACAACGACGTACATCGATTTATGCTCTATTGCGCCGGGGCCTTGGACGCCGCGAAACCCGGCCTGGGAAGAGCGGCGGCGGACCTGCTGAGCGCAATGCCTCCCGTCCCGGCGAAGGTAGTAATGACATGCCTCATCAATGCGGTCAGCTCGGCGGGCGGTGATATCGCTCTCGTTCTCGACGACTACCAGTTCATCCGGACCGTGGAAATCCACGAGGCGGTGCGGCTCCTGGTGGATCGCAGGCCGCCTCTTCTGCGCCTGGTGATCGCGACCCGGGAGGATCCGCCGTTGCCGCTGGCGCGCCTGCGCTCCAGCGGCGCCCTGACAGAGATCCGGGCGGATGACGTCCGTTTCACGATGAGCGAGGCCGGCCTTTTCCTCAATTCATCCATGTCGCTTTTGCTATCGGGGGCGAACGTCGCTCGGCTTTCCAAGCGCACCGAGGGGTGGATCGCGGGGTTGCAGATGGCGGCCCTCTCCCTGCAGGGACGAGGGGACGCGGATGCTTTCATATCCGCCTTCGGGGGAACCAACCGCTACATTCTGGACTACCTCGCCGAGGAGGTCTTTTCACGGCAAGAGGAGGAGACGCGGCGGTTTCTGCTGGAGACCTCGATCCTGGACAGGATGAGCGCGGGCCTCTGCGAAGCGGTGAGCGGCAGGCGCGGAGGGCAGGAGATGCTCGAACGCCTGGATAGGGCCAATCTGTTCGTGGTCGCCCTGGATGAGCGCAGGTGCTGGTTTCGCTATCACCACCTTTTTGGTGACATCCTGCTCCACTGGCTAGAGCGCGATCGGCCGCCAGAAGAGATACGCGCCCTGCGGTTGCGCGCGGGGGATTGGCTTGACGCCAACGGGGAGCTGGCCGAGGCGATCCAGCAGTACCTGGCCGCCGGGGAGTTCGATCGGGCAGCGGGCCTGATCGAAAGGAGCTACGTGGAGGTCCTTTCCCGCGGCGGGTTGGGAGAGCTCCTGCAGTGGTGCACGCAGTTTCCTGACGATATCACGCGGCAGAGGCCGACGTTCGAAGTTGTCGCCGCTTGGGCTTTGGCCTTTGCCGGCAAGCGGGAAGCCGCCGAGACGGTTCTCGCGTGTGTGGACAGCGCGCTGGACCGGTCCGCCTCCGGACGAGATGACGCGAAAATCCGAGCGTTGCAGGGCGACGTTGCCATCATGAGTGCCCACCTGAACGACCTTGCGGGCAACGGGACTAGGGCGATTGAGCTTGCGCGTGCCGCGGATCGGCTGCTCCCCGCGGATCACCTGACAGGCCGCAGCCTCGTGTTATTCATCCTCGGAAGCGCGTTCATGTACCAGGGCGACCTCGAGAATTCTGAAAGGATGTTTTCGGACCGCCTTCGTTTCAGCATCGCCATGGACAACATCTGGTCCATTTCGAACGCGGTGTTCTGGCTACTGGTGCTTCGCCGGCATGAGGGCACCTTCGATGGCTGCGAAGAGATGCTCCGTGAGTACGAAGCCCACGTTGACCGGCACCATAGCCGCGGCGGCGGTCATCTCGCGAAGACCTCCGCCGTTGCCGGGGAGTTGAAGCGAGAGCAGGGGCGCCTGGTCGAGGCGGAGCGGATAGTCGCAGAGGCGGTGAGGCAGGTTGAGGGATGTGACATGCCCTCCGAGGTCTACTTCTGCCTGTACTACCTTGCACGCACGCAGCGCTCACTGGGGCGTGTGGATGAGGCGGTGGCAACCGTAGAAAGAGCTGAGGAGATCGCTAGGACATCAACGGTGCTGCCGGCAATGCGGACGGCTTTCGAAGTCGAACGGGTAAAGAACTGGCTGGCCATTGGCGACATCGAGTCAGCCACAGCGTGGGCTGACCGGCGGCAGCACAGCGAGAAGGAAAGCCCACTGTACCGGCACTTGGAGCTCGTCTGCCTGGCGCGGGTGCGCCTCGCGGCGACCGCCTCGAACGGCGGGCGGGATCAAGCTCTCGGCCTGCTGGAGGAGCTGACTGCAACGGCGCGGCTGCATCGCTGGAACGGCGTCCTGATCGAATCCCTGCTGCTTCTGGCAAAGGCGAAGCTCCTTCAGTTTGGACCGCAGGTGGCTTTGAGCACAATGGACGAGGCTGTCAGGCTCGCCTACGAGGGAGGATTCTTTCAGACCGTCGTCGAAGAAGGCTCGCAAGCCGGGGAACTCCTCCGTGGCGGCATGGATGCGATGACATGGACGGACCCTCCCCTCCAGACCTATGTGGCGAATGTCCTCGGGGCCGCCTGGGGGTTGCCCACGGAACCACGGGAGGGTGGCCACGTGATTCGCACGCACGGGAAGGGCAAGGGGAATCGTCACTAGCGCGATCGTTCTCTTCACACCGCTTTTCGTCGGGTTCGGGGCCACTCGCGCGATAAGCGGCTTAACCTCTGCTCGATCCGGTTGATCCTGACTTCCATAGTCCTTGGCGCTTTGGCGGGTTTGCTGAGTCTCCCGACGGCTGCGCAATTGCCTACCCATGGCTCGGAGTCACGGAACGCATGAAAGGCCGTTCCTCCGTGCTATGAGTGCCGGTGCTCGCAATCACCCTCTTGCGATCCAAGAGGACCACGGCCCTATTGGGGCAAGCGATGCCTAACAAAGGGATATTGGGCCTCCGGTCCGCCGGTAATTCGGACCTCTTGTACAGCGAATCCGCGAATTAGTCGCTTTTTTGACGATCTCGTAACGCTTCTCGGAACGTTTTCTTGCCGGCCCCCCGACATCGTGTAGCCATGATCACGCCGGTGCTACAGGAGGAAGGGAGTGCAACCTAACAGGTACGAGATCCGGATCCGGGGGATTCTGAGCCCGGAATGGGCGGAATGGTTTGACGGCTTGGAGATCCGTCAGGAAGCGGACGAGGTGACCGTCCTGATGGGTTCGGTGCCCGACCAGGCGGCCCTGCACGGGCTTCTGGCCCGTGTCCGAGACCTGAATCTGACACTGATCTCCGTCAACCCCTCCAGCCGCTCAGAGCCGGCCGGACCGCGTGAATCAAAAGGAGAATGAGCGTATGAAAAAAGGGATTGCTTTCGAAGGCCCTCGGGTGCTCATGGTGGGCTACAACGGGGCCAACAACACGGGGGCGGAAGCCCTGCTCCAGGCGGATATTGATGACGTGCGTGCCGTGCTGGGCGCCGGCGCGCATATCACCGTCCCCACCCTGAACGAAGCAAACCTGCGCCGCTACGTGAAGGAGAGTCCGACGCTGGCCATTGCTCCGATGCCCACCCTGTTCTTCGGAGCCGTCCGCCGGATGGTGAAGGACAGCGACCTGGTTCTCCTGGTGGAAGGTTCAACCTACATGGACACGTGGGGCAGTCCGCTCCTGTGGGCCTTCCTG
>JBEKXR010000373.1:0-4469 GCA_049511935.1 Spirochaetia bacterium
GGTCCAGCATCCTGCACTTCACGCTCTTCTTCTCGACGAGCCTGCTGTACACCGCCTCCGAGATGATCAGGGGCTCGTGATAGATCTTGGTGAGCCCCTCCAGACGGGAGGCCACGTTCACCATGTCGCCGATCACCGTGTAGTTCATCTTTTTCTCTGATCCGATGTTGCCCACGGTGACCAGCCCATAGTTGATGCCGATGCCGATGCGAAACGGCGGGCGTTCCAGCTTTGCCTGCCTCGAATTGAATCGACCGACCTCGTCCATCATGTCGAGAGCGGCCATGACCGATTGGTAGGCATCGTCGTCATGCTTTTTCGGCGCGCCGAAGAACGCCATGATCGCGTCTCCCATGAATTTGTCAGGGGTCCCACGGTGCGTTGTGATGGCATCGACCATGAGCTCGAAGTACGCGTTCAACGATTCGACAAGCTCATCGGGGCGGCGTATCCGCTCCGATATCTCGGTGAATCCTCGGATGTCGCAAAACAGCACGGCCAGAATCATGTTGTCCCCCACCAACGCGCTCGCGGGGTTCTGGAAGATGGTATCGATGACCTCGTTCGGTACATATTTCTCGAAGATGCTCCTGATTTTCCGCTCGCGCTTTTGCGCGATTGCCCTTTCCAGGGCAACGCCCTTGATCTGCTCATAGGCGCGGTTCAGCTCGCTCGTCATGATATTGAAGTTGTGGCCAAGCTCCCCGGTCTCGTCGCGGTAGAGCAGGTCCACCCGCTGGGTAAGGTCGTTCGATGCAATAATGCCGCGCATCGCCCCTGACACGGCGCGCAGCGGCCGTGTCAGGTACCCCGAGAAGAGGACGAGCAGAATGACGGAAAGAAAGGCGAAAAGGACCAGGATAAGGATGCTCTGGAAGAGGATCTGATCGGTCGCCCTGTAGAAGGAGTCCCGGGTTGAGGTGACCAGCACGTACCAGCCGAAGGGCGCCACCGAGACGGCATGGCCCACTCTTTCGATGCCCCCCACCCGCACCTGGTGCCAGCCCTCCTCCTGGCGCGCCGCCAGGGAAGCGAGCAGGCGTGCCTCCTCGGGAGTCGGGGTGATTTCGGCTGTCGTCATGGCGAGGGCACCGGATCGGTCGACGGCGAAGATCAGCTCCGCGTCGCTGCGAATCATGCTGCGGGCAAATGATTCGATCGTCGCCTTCGAGATGTCCACGAACTCCTTCCGGCCCGAAAGCCCGTTCTCCTCCAACAGTGTCCATTGGCTCTGCGCATACTTGGAGAGCTCCTGCGCCTTGAACCGCTGGAACTCTTCGGCGACCCGGGTGATGCCGTTTCTCGCTGTGAAGATCGAGGCGAGTGCCATGATGAAGAGAGGCGCGACGATCAGGGGCAGGACGACGAATATGATCTTGATACGGATGCGCACGTCGATTTTGACTATAGGACGCCGCCTCGACGCCGTCAATGGATAGGTCTATAATGCGGGGATGGCCGGTCCGCTGGACAAGGCGCAAAGGGAACGAGGAAAGGAAGCCGAGCCCTCTCCCGGGCCTGCCGCATCCGAACTATCTGTAGAGGAAGGCATCGACGCACTTGCGCAGATCGAGCAGGAGGTTGCGGAAGCACGCACCCCGGTCACCCCTGAAATGTTTTCCTACACACCGCAGCGCTCGGGCCTGCTTTTCCCGCTCTTCCTCAACATCGCGGCCCTTGCTGTGATCGCCCTCGCCGCGCTTTTTTTCTCCCTGTTTTTCAACCGCCAGGAGCAGACGCTCACCGGCGGGTCCGGCACGACGCTGACTGGGGAGAGCACGCTGGTCAGCACAATGAGACGTGAAGCGGAAGACAAGCTCAGGAGCAAGGACCAGGAGATCGGGCAGATCCAGGGCGCGCTCGACCAGACCGTGAAGCGGCTGGACGCGCTGAAGGCGGACGCCGATGCCCAGGTGCAGAAGAAGGAACAGGAGCTGCGCGCCTCCTTCGACGAGCAGCTCGCCGCTGAAAGAGCGCGGCTGCAGAACCTGGGAACCAGCGCCGCATCGATCGAAAGTCAGCTCGTGGTGCTGCGCGATCAGCTTCAGAAATCCTACGACAGCAAGCTCGCCGCGTTTCGGAAGCAACTCAACGTGGATATGGCGCAGAAGGAGGCGGCGCTCACGGCCCTGCTCTCCGGGTCTCAGGTGACGCTCGCGCAGGCGCAGGGGGAAAAGGCGCAGCTGCAGGCCCAGCTGGACGCGGCAACCCGGACGGTCGCGAGCGCCCAGGGGGAGCAGGCGCGGCTGGCGCAGCAGGTGGCAGCGCTTGCCGCCCAGGGCCAGCGGGAGCAGCTTGTCCTGGATCAGATATCGGCCTCCTATGCCGCCGCGGGCGCCGCCATGAAGGCGTCGCGCTTCGACGACGCCCTCGGCTCGCTGGCATCCCTTGCCTCCTATCTCGACCAACCCGGGATCGCTTCCCTGCCCGCCGTCCAGCGGAGAAAACCGGTCGACCTTTTCCTCATCGACTCGCTGCAAAAGCTCGTCGTCTCCCAGAAGGCGGGCGCGCAGCCTGCATTCGCGGGCGTTCAGTCAACTGCGGCCGCGCCATCGGCGCTGCCTGCCGTATCGCCGCGGCAGACCCAGGAGCTCGCCGATGCCATCGCCGCGGGCGACGCCTTGTTCGCGGCGGGCAGCTTCGCCGCGGCGATAGAGAAGTACAGTGCCGGCCTCGCGCTCCTGAGCGATGTCCCCGGCATGGATCAGCTGAGCGCGCGCATCGCCGAAGCAGGTTACCGCCAGAGAATGGCGGATTTGACTGCCCGGCAGGACAAGGCGGCACGGCCGACTCTCGACAAGGGCGATGCTCTTGCACGGCGCGCCAGCTATGCGGAGGCGATCGCCGCGTACGCGACGGTCGTGAGAACTTGGCCCGATTCTTCCTACGTCAACCGCTCCCTCACCGGCATCGATGGGGCGCTCTCCGCACTTCTGAAAAAGAAGGATGATGATGCGGCGCGCAGCGACCAGGCACGAAAGACGACGGCGGGCGACAAGCTCGCGGTTGTCACTGCCGGACTCGCTTCCACCGCCCGCACCGCGGACGCGGCTACTGCGGCGGCGCAGAAGGAGCTCATCGCGCTTCTCGATGCCAAGGTGAAAGTGAAGGCGGTCCTCGGCTCGGACGCGGTGAAAGCCCAGTACCCGGGGCTCGCGGAAGCGCTGGACCGCTACCTTCAGCTGTATGGTGAGGAGAAGAGCGCCGCGGGGCGCGCCGTGGCACTGAATGACGTGGGAACAGTGCTCGATTTCCTGCTGGGAACCAAGGGTCGGGAGGCTCTGGCTCCACTCAGCGGCCGCTACGGCGACCAGACCGAGCGCACAGCGTTCCAGCAGATCCTCGACAGGCTGCGCGGCCTCGCCCGGTAGGCCGCCGCACGGCGCAGGACCCGGCTCAGCGAACCTCAGTTCTCCTTTGCGAACATCAGGTCCATGGACGATGACTTGTAATAGGCGATGCGCGCCTTGCCGGCCGTTGTATCGAAGCGCAGAGAGCTGTACGACCCCACGTTGCTTGCCGGATCCACCGTCTGGGTATTCCAGAAGCCGCTCCAGTATGCATACTTGAGGTGCTTGTTCGTGTTGTCATAGTAGCTGATGTGCGGATTTCCACCGGCGTCAAGGGCAAGCGATGAGTACATCCCCACATCACCCGGGCTGTCCACCGTCTGAATGATCCAGGCGGAGCCGTTCCACGACGCGTACTTCAGGTCATGGTTCGTGTTGTCGTAGTAGCTGATGCGCGGATTTCCGCCGGCATCGAGGGCGAGCGATGAGTACATCCCCACGTCCGCCCCGGAGTCAACGACCTGCTTTGTCCAGCTTGACCCGTTCCACGACGCGTACTTCAGACGCGTGTTCGTGTTGTCGTAGTAGCTGATGCGCGGATTGCCTCCGGCATCGAGTGCGAGGGATGAATACATCCCCACGTCCGCCCCGGAGTCAACGACCTGCTTCGTCCAGCTTGACCCGTTCCACGACGCGTACTTCAGACGCGTGCTGCCGGAGTCGTAATAGCTGATCCGCGGATTGCCGCTTCCATCGAGGGCCAGGGAGGTGTACTTCCCCAGGTTTCCCCCGCTGTCCACCGTCTGAATGATCCAGCTGGAGCCGTTCCACGACGCGAATTGCAGGCGCCTGTTCGTCGCGTTATAGTAGCTGATCCGGGCGTTTGCACCGGCATTGAGGGCGAGTGATGCGTACTGGCCGACGGTCCCCGTGGAATCGACGGTCTGCCGGGTCCAGGCCGATCCGTTCCATTTCTCCAGCCGCAGCTCCTTGTGCTGGCTTTCATAGTAGGCGATCTGGGGCACGCCCCCGCTGAGGGCGAGAGACGCGTACTGGCCTGACCGGGATGCCGCATCGATGGCCTGGATCGTCCAGGCGCCAACGGCCGTCACCGTGACGGTCGCCGTGCTCGAGTTGCCGATTGAGTCGACGACCTTCACCACCGCAGCGCCGGGGACG
>JBEKXR010000374.1:0-4459 GCA_049511935.1 Spirochaetia bacterium
GGACAGGTTTTTCGTGACCCTCGGAGACATGCCGTGGATCACCGCGGCAATGTACTCGGCGCTGCTTCGTCACGAGAAAGCGGATGTCGTCTTTCCCGAGCATGCCGGGATGCGCGGGCATCCGGTGCTTTTCCACGGGCGTGTCAGGGATGCGATCGCCTCGGCCGATCCCGTCCGTGGAAGCATGCGTGCAATCGCCGAATCATTTCGCGTCAGTGAGCTGCATTGGCCGGACGACGCGGTCCTCCGGGACATCGACACGGAGGAGGACTTCCGCTGAGCCGGCCGGGGGCCTCCAGACCTTACGACGCGTTCTTTCTCTTTCCCGTGGAGCGTCGAGCTTCCGTCGTCACGATCTCCGCCAGGACAAGCACGAGCACGATCGCCTGAAGGGCGAAGGTTTCCCAGGTCTGGGACATGCCCAACGGGCCCACCGCCGGCAGCCTGTCGGCATAGTGGGAGGGTATGACGCCCGCGACCTGCAGTGAATGGATGCTCTCCCCGGCGATCTTGAAGGCGAGATAGTAGATGAGGATCGTCGCCACGAGGAAGAAATAGTGCAGCGGCAGGCGCGCGCTGAACCTGATCACGAGGAAACCGATCAGAACGAGGAGCACGAGGGCCACGCCGACGCCGGCGAAGAGCTGAACGGGCCCGATCCCCGACTCGATTCCGACGAGGAGGATCACCGTCTCCGCCCCCTCGCGGAGCACCGCGAGAAGGGCGAGGGCGTACAGCGACCAGGTCCCACCGGCCGCTATCGCTCTGCCCGCGCGGTTTTGCATGTATCCGGACCACGCTTTGAGGTTCGCCCGGCGATGCAGCCACGCGCCGACGGTCATCATCAGGATCACGGAGGCGAGCCCGACTCCCCCTTCCAGGACCTCGCGAGTGGCCGCCGCTCCCGCGGCTGAAATCAGGAGGCTGAGAACGAGCGCGAATCCGGCGCTCAGGAGCAGTCCTGATCCGGCCCCTGCCCAGACCCACAGCGGGGCATTCCCGGCTGGTGTTTTCTTGAGCATCGCCAGGAGGGCCGCCAGGACAAGCAGGGCCTCCATTCCTTCCCGCAGAAGAATGAACCCGGCGTCCCATGCCGTGTAGCCGGCCGAGACCTGGAGCTGTTCGATCTGTCCGAGCATGACCTCGAGGACGTCCATTGCGGCAGGGCGCGAGCCGGCACCGGAGAGGATGAGACTGGAGGCGCGCGTCATCTCCGTTTCGAGCTTCGCGTAGATTTCCGGCGAGCGGCTCTTCACATCGGTCTCGACGATCGGCCAGAGGCCCACGAAACTCTCCATGAGGTCCGACGCCTGGTCGAAACGGGCGGTGGCAAGGGAGTCACGCACCTGCGCCAGGAGGGTCCCGAGGCTTTCCACGGTGCCCGTGCGGGAAGCGGAGGGGCCGGCAGGCGTGCGTCCGTACTCCTCGGCGGCCCGTGCGAGGTCGCTCAACGCCTGGCCGGCGCGCGCCGTGTCAGCGGGAGCCGCCTCCATCGCGGCCTCCGCACGGGTGGCGGCGACCTCGATTCGGGCGTAGAGGCCGGGATTGCCGGCCCTTACTGTATCCTCGACAGGCGACCAGAGGCTCTCGAAAGCCTTGAACACGCTCTGAGCACCCTGGATATCGGATGCGTTCAGCCGATCGAGGGACTTCGATGCCAGATCGGCGAGCGGCGCCAGGAGATGCTGCCGGGGACTGTCGGAGCCATGGAGCAGCCCCGTTGAAGCGAGCATCATGCATACGGCAAGATACGCGCGCAACCGAAAACGACAAGCGGGGCGCTCTGTTCGGACATGTCTCATCAATTGCTCCCCTTGAATAATGCCTGACCAATTTAGTCATATATAGAGAAAAATGAAAGCCGGCCAGGTGCCGGCGCTTGCGCTCATCGCCTGGGGCGTTATCCGGCCAGCAGCTCGATCATCGATTGTCCCATTGCGGTGAGGATCAGCCAGCAGGACACCGCTCCGGCGTCGAGAATCCCGCGTGAGCGCTCACCGAGCCGGCTGGATCGGCCGAGGCGCGCGACGAGGTCCCGGGTGGAGTCCTTGCCTTCCTCCGCCGCCTTCATCATCACGCAGAGCGCATCGGCAAAGCCCAGGCCATCCCGTAGGCAGGTGCGGAAGGCCTCCCGCGCAGGCGCCAGCGTGTCGAGCATGGTCTTGTCGCCCACGTGCGCATTGCCGAGGGAGACGACGCCATCCTCCGCCTTCTGAAGCATGGACTCGAACACTCGAGCATCGATGTCCGCAGAGCCCCGGGATTCCCGCGCCATGGAGCGGAAGAAGGTGCCATAGAGAGGTCCCATGGCCCCGCCGATCTCGCTGAGGAGCACGTTGCCGATAACCGCCAGGCCCTCGGAGAGAGAGCATGACGCGTCGGTGAGCTGGTCGGCAGCCATGCCGAATCCCTTGCTCATATTGATGCCGTGGTCGCCGTCGCCGATCGCCCCGTCGATCTCGCTGAGTGTCGCCGCATTTTCACGGATCGCGGCGATCACGCGCTGGATGACGGGAAAGCCGCGCTGGTTGGCAAAGCTTTCCATGTCTCAACTCCCGAACTGGGTGAGCCCCATGCAGACCGCCTCCAGGTCGATGAGCTCCTTGAGCTCCTCGTCCAGCCTCATGAGCGTGAGGGTCACCCCGGACATGTCCAGGGACGTGAAAAAGTTGCCGATGTACGGTCTGTGCACGACCAGGCCGTGCGAGGCCAGGAGCTCCTCCACCTCGTCGTACAGGATGTACAGTTCCATCACCGGCGTGGCACCGAGCCCTGAGAGGAGAACCACCACCTCGTCGTTCCGCTCGAAGGGCAGATCGGGAAGGATGACATCGATCATCATCTTCGCGATGTCGCGGGCAGGCTTCAGATCCTCCACGCGGATCCCGGGCTCTCCGTGATGTCCGATTCCTACCTCCATTTTTCCCGGAGGGATCGTGAAATTGGGATGGCCGACCGCGGGGATCGTGCAGGGGGAAAGGCCGATGCCGATGCTGCGCGTGTTGTCGATGGCTTTCTGCGCCGCGGAGATGACCGCATCGAGGTCTCCACCGAGCGAGGCCCGTGCCCCGCCGGCTTTCCACATCAGCACCTCGCCGGCAACGCCGCGGCGCCTTTCCGTCTCCGTCCGGGGGGCCGACGGGACGTCATCGTTGGCAACCACCGTCCTTACCTGGATCCCGGCATCCTCGGCCATCTCGATGGCGAGCTTCACGTTCATTGTGTCCCCCGCGTAGTTGCCGAAAAGGCAGGCCACTCCCCTGCCCCCGTCCGCCGCACGGAACGCGTCGAAAAACGACTTCGCCGTGGGAGAGGTGAAGACCTCGCCGACGGCCGCGGCATCCACCATGTTGCGGCCGACGTACCCGATGAACGCGGGCTTGTGCCCGGAGCCGCCCCCCGTGACGATCCCCACCTTGCCCTTCACCGGCGCGGCCCGGTACCTGACGACCCTCGGATTGTCGGTCCGCACCACGATGTCCCGATGGGCGCGGAGAAAACCCTTCAGCATGTCGTCGACCACCAGGTTCGGATCGTTCAGGATTCGCTGCACGTGTGGACCTCCTCCTCCCAGAGCCCGAAGGTGCTCTCCCCGACGACGGCCTGGGTCGGGCCAGGCTCGGGGACGTTCAGGCGCCCGGGGGCGACCGGTCCCGTGCGCACCACCAGCGGCCCGTGACCGGCGTGTACTTCCGCCGGCAGCTCGAACCGGGCGCCGGTGGAGGCGACGCGCGAGGGGGTAACCGTGTCGTGCTGCCGGTCCAGTGCGGCGAATGCCCTCCCGTTCACGATGAGAAGCCCCTCCCCCCCGGCGTCGAGGCGTACCACCTCGGGGCCAAGCCGGTCCGCAGTGACGAAGCCCGCGAGATCGACCCGGCCCAGGGGCCGGTAGCAGTGGGTGCGGATCTCCCTGCGCCAGGAGTCGACACGCCGGGTCCATTCAGGCGTGAGCGCCATGGGGCGAGGATAGTCGCCTGGGGGCCGCGGCGCAAGGCGCGAGCGGACCCCTGACGGGTCCCTTCAAAGCGGCAGAGCGTTCCCTTGCATTCGTTCATTTCTGGATTCGATTGCCGAGACACCCGTCGTTCCAACCGCCCGGCCGGACTACCGTCCACGGCAGCCGGCATTCCTCCGAAAGGTGTTCCGGCAACACTTCCCGGCCTTTGAAGCGCTCTACGAGGAACGCTACGCCTCTTTTTTCGGCAAGTTCCGCCTCCCGCTCATCGCGCACGCTGCCTGCGCGTTCCGCCTCTGCGGTGACAGGAACCAGGGCATCGCCCGTATTCGCGGCCACGGTACTCCGTGGCATTTCGCTGTCCCGACTGCGGCTACGACTTCTTCCGGGCGTTCTCGTTTTGTGTTGCACTTTAAGGCTAATCCGCCGCATTTCTAATGAGGTAGAGAGGACTCGCAGGCCGTTATCCTTTGCGTACAAAGGGAATATCAAGGGTACAAGCAA
>JBEKXR010000375.1:0-4437 GCA_049511935.1 Spirochaetia bacterium
AGAGGCGGCAGCCCTGCTCGGCTGAAGCCGCGGAAGCCGACCAACCACCTCAAGCGGCCGGGAACCACTCCTGGAGGGTCGCGTTCAGGAACTCCAGCCAGGCCCGCCGGGCCGGAACATCGGTGCGCCTGATCTCGCGCAGGACGTGACAGGCTGCCTTCATGCCGCACCGACCGAGCACCGAGTGAGTCCACAATGCCTCGAGCGTCCGGGCCGAGTCCTCGGGGGCATCCGATGTGCAGAACACCAGCCCCTTCTTCCCGGTGAGCAGCGGCTTCCAGCCCTTTTCCGAAAAATCCTCCCCTTCCAGGTCGTACGCCACTCCCTGGCGGAACACGCGGTCGATCCAGCCCTTCAGGACGGCAGGCGGCTGGCCCCACCACTCGGGATGAAAGACGAGGAGCCCATCCGCGGCAGCAAGCTCCCTGCAGTGGACCTGAACGAGTCCTTCGAGACTGAAGCCACGCATGAGCTCGGGCGCTTCCAGCACCGGATCGAAGCCTTCCTTGTACAGGTCGTGCAGGCAAACCTCGTGCCCGAGAGATTCGAGCTTTTCACGGGCACTCGCGGCAAGCGCAAGATTGTAGCCTCCCGGCCTCGGATTGCAGAGAATCTCCACAACTTTCATCTGGTTAAACTTGACTAATTTAGTCAGGATTGTCAACTTATAGGAGAGAGAGAAACAGGCAATGGTGTCTCGTGAAGAAGTGATGGACGTGCTCCGCAACGTCGAAGACCCCGAGCTGGCCTTCAGCATCGTGGACCTCGGCCTCGTGTACCGGGTGGATGTGAAGGATACCGCGATCGAGGTGGATTTCACCCTCACCTACCCCGGGTGCCCGGCAGAGGACATCATCAGACGCGACATCATCGAGACCGTGCGGGACGCGTTCGGGCTCGTGGACGTGACCGCGACCACGGTGTGGTCCCCCCTGTGGGGACCAGAACGGATGAGCGAAGAGGCGCGAGTCGCCCTTGGCTATCCGATTTGAAGGGAGACGCATGGCACATCAACTGCAGGTGAGAAACCTCCAGGCATCGATCGGGGATAAATCGATCCTCTCAGGGCTCGACCTCGACATCAGCACGGGAGAGATCCACGCGCTCATGGGCCCCAACGGGTCGGGAAAGAGCACGCTGGCGAACGTGCTCATGGGACACCCCTCCTATCAGGTGACCGGGGGAAGCGTAACGCTGGACGGGGAAGACTACCTCGCTCTGAAGACGAGCGAGCGGGCGCTCAAGGGACTCTTCCTGGCGTTCCAGTACCCGGTTGAAATCGCCGGCGTGACCGTCGGCAAGTTCCTGAAACGTGTCATCGAGCTGCGCGGGAACGGCACCGGCATGAACGTCACGGCGTACATCAAGCAACTCCGGGAGGCCATGGACTTCATGGAGATGGACCAGGCCTTCATCAACCGTTCGCTCAACCAGGGCTTCTCCGGGGGAGAGAAGAAGCGCATGGAAGTGCTCCAGATGCTCATGCTCTCTCCCGCCCTCGCGATCCTGGACGAAACCGATTCCGGGCTGGACATCGACGCGCTGAAGGTCGTGGCAAAGGGCGTCAACAGGATGCGGGGACCGGGTTTCGGCGCGCTCATCATCACGCATTACCAACGGATCCTCACCCAGATCGTGCCGGACTTCGTGCACATCATGTACAAGGGAAGGATCGTCACCTCGGGCGGCAAGGAGCTCGTCGAAATCCTTGAGTCACGGGGGTACGACTGGATCCGACAGCAGTATGGAATCGAGGAGGAAGCCAATGAAGGGGCAGTCGCCCGTCGTTGAGATAGCTGAGTATCAGCACGGGTACCACTTTCCGGACGAGTCCGTCTTCAAGACGAAGAAGGGCCTGAACGAGGAGATCGTCAACGCCATTTCGCACCGCAAGGAGGAACCGGAGTGGATGCGCCAGTTCCGGCTGCGCTCCCTCGCCGCGTTCCGAAAGAAGCCGATGCCCAACTGGGGAGCCGATCTCTCCGACCTCGATTTCGAAAACCTTTACTACTATGCACGGCCCCAGGAGCAGCAGTCGCGGAGCTGGGAAGATGTTCCGGCGAACATCAAAGAAACCTTCGAGCGCATCGGGATACCCGAGGCGGAGAGGAAGTTCCTCGCCGGCGTGGGCGCCCAGTACGACTCGGAAATGGTATACCACAGCATCAAGGAAGACCTCACCAAGCAGGGAGTGATCTTCACGGATCCCGAGACCGCGGTGCGCGAGCATCCCGACCTGGTGAAGCAGTACTTCGGAACCGTGATCCCCTACCTGGACAACAAGTTCGCCGCCCTGAACAGCGCGGTGTGGTCGGGCGGGAGCTTTGTCTACGTGCCCAAGGGCGTGAAGGTGGAAATCCCGCTCCAGGCCTACTTCCGCATCAACGCGAAGAGCTTCGGGCAGTTCGAGCGCACCCTCATCATCGCCGACGAGGGGAGCTTCGTGCACTACATCGAGGGATGCACGGCGCCGGTGTACGCGACGGAGTCGCTGCACAGCGCCGTGGTGGAGATCATCGCCCTCGAAGGCGCCCGGGTGCGCTACACCACGATCCAGAACTGGTCCAACGACGTATACAACCTGGTCACCAAGCGGGCCGTTGCGCACAAGGACGCGATCGTGGAGTGGGTGGACGGCAACATCGGCGCAAAGCGCACGATGAAGTATCCGTCGATCTGGCTCATGGGTGAAGGGGCGCACGGAGAGGTCCTCTCCATCGCGTTCGCCGGAAAGGGCCAGGAGCAGGACACGGGCGCCAAGGCGGTGCACGCGGCCAGCCATACGTCCTCCATCGTCACGGCCAAGTCGATCAGCCGCGGCGGCGGGATCTCCAGCTACCGCGGCCTCTTGAAAGTGAATGAGGGCCTGCATGACGTGCGGTCGCGCGTGGTCTGCGACGCGCTGATCCTGGACGAGAAGTCGCGCAGCAACACGTATCCGTACATGGAAATCGATTCCGACGACGTCTCCATCGAGCACGAGGCCCGGGTGAGCAGGATCAGCGAGGACCAGTTGTTCTACCTCATGAGCAGGGGGATGAGCGAGCAGGAGGCCTCCCTCATGATCGTGAGCGGCTTCCTGGACCCGCTGGTGAAGCAGCTGCCCATGGAATACGCGGTCGAGCTCAACCGGCTCATCGAGCTGGAAATGGAAGGGACCGTCGGATGATGACCGCCGCCGCGGAACCCGTCTGGATGCGGACCCTGCGCTCCAAGGCACGTGCGCGATTCGAGGGCATGAAGTGGCCGGCCACCTCGGAGGAGGAATGGAGGCGGACGGACGTGAGCAGGCTCGGCCTGGACTCCTACGTCCCGGTTCCGGCACTCACGCCGGCATGCCCGCGGGAAACAGAACCGGGCGCCGCGGCAGCGGTCATCCGGTTCCAGGCGAACAAATGCATCGAAGTGGGTCTTGCCGGGCAATGGCGGGAGGCGGGCGTTCGACTGCTCCCCCTGTACAACGCGTTGGAGGAGTTCGAAGCACCCCTTCACACGCTCTATGAAAAGGCCCTCGCGGATGCCGATAACCGGTTTCTCGCCTGGCACTACGCGTCGTTGAGCCACGGGGCCCTGATCTGGGTCCCCCCGGGGCTGGAGATCAAGGAACCGATCTTCATCGATTTCGAAGAGGACGGCACGGGAACGATGAGCGCGCCTCACGTCGCGGTCCTCCTGGGGGCCGGTTCCCGCGCTTCGGTCGTCCAGCGAATTGCCGCACGCAAGGGTGCGCCGGGGGGAATGCTCTGCAATGCGGTGGTCGATATGCGGCTGGCCGACGCGGCAGGCCTTCAGTACTGGGAGCAGCAGGAACTGGCGCCCACGGACCTCTACGTCCGCCACGTGCGCGCGGAGGTAGGGCGTGACTCTACGCTTCGGCACTTCGACGCGGAGTTCGGCGCCCGCTGGGCAAAGACCCGGGTCGATTGCTCGCTCGACGGCCCCGGGGCCGAGGCGTTCCTCGACGGCGCGTACTACTGCGGGGCAGGACAGCACATGGACCTGCGTACCGTGCAGAGACATCGATCTCCGAAGGCCACGAGCAGGGCCGTGTACAAGGGCGCGGTGGCCGGTGGCGGGCGTACCATTTTCCAGGGGCTGATCGAGGTGGCCCCCGGGGCGTCCGGCACGGACGCATACCTCACTAACCGCAACCTGATCCTGGGTGAGGGGGCCCGCTCGGACTCCATCCCCACGCTGAAAATCGGAAACAACGACGTGAAGTGCAGCCACGGCTCCACGACGGGCCGGTTGAACGCGGAGGAGCTCTTCTACCTGGAAAGCCGCGGTCTCTCCGACGCGGATGCGCGCGAAATGCTCGTGGTCGGCTACTTCGAGGACATTCTCACCCCCGCTCCCGAAATGTTCAAAGATGGCGCCCTGGCCGCGATCAAGGTCCGCCTCCGCGCCGCGGCCTGAAACACGTCATGGATTGGGTCA
>JBEKXR010000376.1:0-4425 GCA_049511935.1 Spirochaetia bacterium
CGTTCTTCCCCAGCCACGGAAGGCGGGGGCGAGCGAGGCCAGGGATGGCCGAGAGCGAGCCCGCCAGCCTGCCCCGGGTGATCAGGGAAAGCATGCTGCTGGTCGGGGCGATCCTCGTCATGCTCGGCGCGGCCATGGGTGTGACCAGCTACATCATCGACCAGCAGATCCCCATGAGGCTGTTCACCTTCGTGAGCCACTACGTGAGCAGCAAGCTCGTGTTCCTGATCATACTCAACCTGTTCATCCTCGTGATGAACATGGTGGAGATTTTCTCCGCGATCATCATCGTCGTGCCCATCATCGTCCCGGTCGCCCTCCAGTACGGGGTGGACCCGGTGCACCTCGGAATCATCTTCCTCCTGAACCTCGAGATCGGGTACATGACCCCGCCCCTGGGGCTGAACCTCTTTCTCTCGAGCCTTCGGTTCGGCACGCCGTTGACCCGGGTCTACAGGACAGTGCTGCCGTTCTTCGGATTGCTCGCCGCAGTGCTGCTCCTGATCACCTACGTGCCCGAGCTGAGCCTCTGGGTGGGGAGGAAGTAGGGGCGCTCCCCACGCGCCCGCTGTCCGCTCTGCGGCCAGCTGCCGCGGGGGGCCCCTTTCGCACGCCCTACGGGCGTGCTGAGTCGAAGGAGTAGCCGACCTCCTGGAACTTCGATCGGAAATCCTTCACCTCGTCGCCGACGAACTTCTTGTCCATCAGGCAGCGCTTGAACAGCTCCGCGATGCGCTCCATCTCCGGTTCGCGCATTCCCACCCGGGTCATTTCCTGAACGCCCAGGCGGATCCCCGAGGGGCTCGTGGCATGGTCCAGGGGTTCGAAGGGGAGGAGGTTCATGTTCACGATGATGCGGTTGTCCTTGAGATTGCGCGCGCCCGATTCCCCGCCGCCCAGCTCGGTCATGTCTATTGCCACCTGGTGGGTCTCGGTGAATCCGAACTGCTCGCCCTGGACCTTGAAGCCGAGGTCGAAGAGCCTCCTGGCGAAGTGCTTCGCGTTCGCCACGACCTGGCGGGCGTAGTCCGCGCCGAACTCCAGCATCTCGTAGGTGGCGAAGGTGAGGGCGACGAGGGTCTCCAGGTGGTGATTCGAGGAGGATCCGGGGAAGGCGCCCTTGTCGATCTTGCGCCACTCCTCGTCGTCGAGGTTGGAAAGAATCACCCCGCGCTGTGATCCGTAGAAGGTCTTGTGGGTGCTGCCCGTGACGATGGAGGCGCCCTCGGCAAGCGGATCCTGGAACTGACCCCCCGCCACGAGGCCCAGCACGTGGGCCGCATCGTAGATGAGGTGAATCCCCTTCTTCCTGCAATACGGGGCGAGCTCCTTGACCGGTTCGGGGAACAGGAACAGGCTCTTTCCCATGATCAGGACCTTCGGGTCGAAGGACTTCAGGATATCCAGCGTGTGGTCCACGTCGATGTGCCAGCCGTCGGGGGTGAGCGGGAAGTTCACGATGTTCTTCGTGTACTTGCCCACCGAGCCGGCCTTGTGATGGCTGATGTGCCCGCCGGCGGGCGTGGAGTTCACCATGACGATGTCGCCCAGGCGGATGTAGCGGCTGAAGACCGCGTCGTTGGCGATCGTTCCGCTGATGGGCCGCACATCGGCGTGCTTGCATCGGAAGAGGGACTTCATGTGCTGCTTGAGGAGGCTCTCGATCTCGTCGATGATCTCCGTGCCCTGGTAGTAGCGCTCCCCGGGGTGGCCTTCCGCGTAGCGGTGGGCGAAATCCGAGCCCATGATCCCGCGCACGCGCCGGCTGGTGACGTTCTCACTGGCGATGAGGTTGATGCAAGCGCCGCGCCAGTCGTTCTGGTCGCGGACCAGTGCCTCGATGTGGCTTGCGTTCCGTTCGTACATTCCCTTTCCTTTCGATTCCGGCTACAGGCTCGCTTTCGGGCTCTCGCCGTCTGCTGCGCAGCCGGCTGCCGCCCTCCGCACGCGTTGGGCGGGCGACGCCTCCCTGGCCGCGGCAGTCAAGGGCGGCAACGGAGAATCCCCGCGCCGCCCATTTCAGCTTGTCCGACCAGTCCCCGCTGCTCATCGTGTAGCCGTAAAAGAGAAGAACGGCGGGATGCTTCCCCGCGGCATGCTTTCCCGCGGAAGCGGCAGGCTGCACGTACTTCGCATGGATCCGGGCGCCCCGCACTCCGGTGAAATTCAGGTCGAAGCATTCCGCGTAGGGGGCGTTCATTGCATGAGGGACGAGCTGCACGTCTGAATCTACAGCGCCCATCTCGGCGAGCGCCCGCGCCCAGTAGGCATCATGGTCCTCGGGCCGGGGATTCCTTCCCGCATACGCCTTGAGCCGGTCAAGCGGCATGTCAACGAGCGGCATGATTCTCCTTCGAGCTCAATGCTTGAAGCATCTCTGCCCCGTGTAGACCATGGCCACGTCCGCCTCGTTGCACGCCTCGATCGATTCGAAGTCCCGGTCGGATCCGCCGGGCTGCACGATGGCGGTGATACCTTCCCTGATCCCCACGTCGACCCCGTCGCGGAAGGGGAAGAAACCGTCTGAGACCATGCAGGATCCCGCGATCCCGCCTTTCTGGCGCGCCACTTCCCGGTCGATTTCCCTCCGCGCTCCTGGCTTCTGAAGGCTGGAGTACGGGGTCTGGAAGCTCTCCCAGGAAAGACGGTCGGCGAGCTTGCGGTACGCCTTGTCGCGCGCAATCTCGGCGACGCCGACCCGGTCCTGCTCGCCGGTGCCGATCCCCACGGTGACACCGTCCTTCACGTAGATCACCGAGTTGCTGGTGATGCCAGTCTCCACGAGCCAGCCAAAGAGCAGATCATCAAGCTCCTTGGCAGTCGGTGCCCGCCTGATGGCGTATTCCTTTCCCTTGTACGTGGCCTGCGCCGGTAGAAAGTCGGACAACGTCAGCGTTTTCGGCACGAACGCGGTCTGGGCCACGATGCCGCCGTCGATCAGGCTCTTGAAGTCCACATAGCGGGCACCGACAAAGGCTTCCAGGCGACCCATGCGGGCGATCCGCATGATCCGCAGGTTTTTCCAGCGGGCAAAGATCTCCATGACCCCGGGGGCAAACTCGGGGGCCAGTACCACCTCGGCGTATGTCTGCGCGATCAACTCCGCGGTGTCCCTGTCAACTTCGCGGTTCAGCGCGACGGCGCCGCCGAAGGCGGCAAGCCGGTCCGCCATATGCGCCTTGTGGTACGCCTCTGCGAGGGTTCCACCCCTGGCCGCGCCGCAGGGATTGTTGTGCTTCACGATGATCGCGCAGGGAGTGGAGCCGAAATACCGAAGGATGTTCAACGCGTTGTCCGAATCGGTGATGTTGATCTTGCCCGGGTGCTTGCCGGACTGCAGGAGCTCGATGTCAGAGGCGAGGTGACGCCCCGGAGCGATCATCGTCACGCCTCCCAGCGTAAGGTTTCCGTTCACCAGCCGGTAGAGAGCGGCCTCCTGGCCCGGGTTCTCGCCGTAGCGCAGTCCCTTCTCCTCGCCGTCGATCACCCACGTGGCCTTCTCGTACACGAGGGTCTGGCGGCCCTCCTCGCCGATGAAGCTGATCTCCATGCCGCCGGGAAAATGATCGTCCATGATCCGCCGATAGGCGGTCTTGAAATCATGAGCGCTCACGCCTTCAGTCACCGTTCCTGATGGTGTAGATGCCGCGATGATCGGCAAGGGGGGTGGATTCCAGGTACCGGGCGATCGCCTCGTCGTAGCGCGCGATGAGCCGGAAGGCCTTCTGCGCCAGCCGATACCGGGTGTCAAGGCCCAAAGCGCCGTTCTGTTTCCTGAGCTCTTCCACCACGGCAGGGTAGTCCGAGGGATCCGTCAGCACGGCCACCCTGTGGAAGTTCTTGGCGGCGGCGCGCACCATGCACGGTCCGCCGATGTCGATATTGGCCCGCGCATCTTCCAGAGTCGTCCCGGACCGGGCAATGGTCTGCTCGAAGGGGTAGAGACCGGCCACGACCATGTCGATCGTCGTGGAGCCGGTCCGTTCAAGATCCGCCATGTGCGCGGCATTGTAGGTCTCAGAGAGGAGCCCCAGGTAGATCTTGAAGTCGAGTGTCTTCACCAGCCCGCCCTGCAATTCGAGCTGGCCGGTGTATTCGGAGACCTGGCGCAGCGCGGCGTCCGCGGAATTTCTCAGAATCGCGAGGAGCGCGGAATACGTGCCGCCGGTGGACAGGATGAGGATGCCGGGATTCACCCGCAGAAGGCCGCGCGCGAGGGCATCGAGACCAGTTTTGTCGAAGACGCTCATGAGGGCGGTCTTCAGCTTCACTCGATCGTCGATCGTCCCGACCTTGTTGACCGCCATAACCTCCTCCGCCGCGCCATGCTATTGGTTTTCATGTGAAGATTCAAGCCAGCGCTGTGGATGCATTCGCCGAGTGTTGCACTCGATGGATTCTTTGACGCCGCAGAGAATCGTGCTA
>JBEKXR010000377.1:0-4423 GCA_049511935.1 Spirochaetia bacterium
ACCCCACTTCTTCGTCGCCTCGATCGCGGCTTCCTTCACCCGGGGGTCCCACGAGAGACCGAGGTAGTTGTTCGAGCCCGCCATGATGAGCTCTTTGCCTTCGATGACGACCCGCGTGCCCCTGCTTTCCTGGATCGGGATGAAATAGGGGTACAGGCCCTTCTCCTTGGCCTCTTTCGCCTGGTCGAAGGTATAGCACTTGTCGAAGATGTCCAAGCCGGCCTCCTCGGTCCTCGTGAGTCGGCTATAGTGATACAATGAGCATGCCGGGCGTGTAAAGGCGGTGCGGTGCGCTGCCGCGCGCCAGGGCGCGAGTCTACTGTGAGAGCAGGGATTCGAACAGGGCGACCCTCTCGTCGCTCGTCCATGCCGGACCGTCGATTCCGATCTTCCGACCGACGATCTTGCCCCCCTTGTCCACGATGTAGTTTGTCGGAAGGGCGCGTGCCCCGTACGGCCCTCCTCCGACTTCGCCCGTGGAATCAATGAGCACGGGAAACGTGTACCCGCTGGTCTTCACGAACTTCGCGACGGTGGCCTTGTCCTCCATCATGTCCACGGCCACGACCTCGAAGCCCTTGCCCCGCAGTTTCTGGTACAGAGTCTGCATTGCAGGCATCTCCTGCTTGCACGGGCCGCACCAGGTGGCCCAGAAGCTGAGGAGAACGACCTTGCCCTTGAACGAGGAGAAACTGACTCTCGTGCCTTCCGGCGATTCGAGGGAGAAGTCCTCCGACATGAGCTCACGTGCGGGGACGTCGAGCCCTGCCTTCTTGAGCTGTTCCGCGATCACGGACGGTGAAGCGGGGGCCTTCACCAGGGAAGACTTCAAGCCGCAGGATGAGATCAGCAGGGCGGCAATCGCCGCAAGCAGGAGGACGGATCTTCTCATTGTAGATGAAAGATATGCACGGCCGCCGCTTCCGGCAATGCGTGGGGCAGCACGAGGCCGAGGCAGAGCACCGCCGTGTTGTATGCGCCGTGGCCGATTGCCACGACGTGCAGGCTGCGACGTCGCAGCCAGGCGGCGGAGAGGAGGACGCCGAGTGTCGCGGTGATCGCGACCGCCAGTGGTCCCTCGTAGACATGACCGGCGGCAAACAGGGCGGTGGAGGCAGCCACGGCAAAGGGAACCTGGACGCCGAGCTCTTCCAGCCTGCCGAGCAGGTACGATCGGAAGAAAAACTCTTCCCTGTAGCCTGCGGTGATTCCGAACAGGATCGCGAGGGGGATCTGCGCCGCGTTCTGGAGGCCCCAACGGTACCCCCGTGTCAGGGAGCGCGTCACGTCGGCGGGAAGTGCGACGACCAGGATGATGAACGGAGCTACCACCGCAAAGCAGGCGAAAAACAGGACCGTGGTGCGCACGGCATCCCGGGGCTCGAACCTCACAAAACCCCACCGGGAAGGCGGCGTTGCACCTGCGGTGATGGCCACGTAGACCATGAGGAGGAACTGCGGGATGCCTATGATCATCGCCTGCAGCATCAGAATGTCGGTGGACGGGCCAGCAGCCGACATGAAACCCTGGGCAGCGTAGCCGGGGAGGAAAAATGCGGCAAAAAGCAGGAGCATCTCGGCCAGCGCGCGTGATCGTCTCATCGTTATGCCATTCGAAGAAAGGTATGGAAATATAGGTCTTTTTTCGCGATACTTACAGACGCAATATGATAATTGTCGTGATTCTGCTTGCGCTCGCCTTTCTCGCCGTCCTGGCAGTCATCCTGCTTCGCAGGGCCGGTGGAGGCCGGTTCCCGTGGCTGCAGTTCTACTTGAAGGGCAGGGAGTCAGGTTTCATATTCCGCGAGATCAACCTGCTTCGACGGGTGTCGATAGAGACCAGGCTGGAAAATCCGACGGCGCTTTTCTGGTCCATCAAGATGCTCGACCGGGCGCTCAAGGGAACCATCATCAAGTACCGCGCGCGTTCGCAGGAACAGGATCCGGAGTACAACCTCCTGCTTTCCAAGCTCTTCGAGCTCCGCAAGCGGGTGGAGTTCGACCAGCCCAAGTACAAGATGGGGATCAAGAGCTCCCGAAAGCTCCTCCCGAAGCAGGGGCTTCGCATCATGCTCCCCGGCCTGGGTCCCTTCCGGTCCATGGTCGTGGAAAACCTCACCCGCTACATGGCAGTTTCGCACCCCCAGGGTCCGAAGCTCCCCGACGGCTTCAGCTGGAAGAATCAGAAGGTGGGCATCTATCTCTGGAGAGCGGAGGATGCCGGGTACTTTTTCCAGACAAAAGTGCTTGAGGATTTCATCGACCGCAAGTATCCTATTCTCCACATCGCCCATTCGGACAACCTCATCCGCACGCAGAAGCGCAACTCCCTGCGGGTGGAGACGGACATTGCCGCGGAGCTGTTCCCGCTGAAATCCATCGACCAGGCGAGCGAGGTTCCCGAGGAGGCACGCGGGCTGCGCTGCCGCCTGGTCGACTTGTCGGAGGGAGGCGCGGCGATCCTGATCGGCGGCAAGGCACGAGTCGGACTCCCCATCAAGATCCAGTTCAGCATGGGGGAGACGCTGGTGGTCAT
Organism: Spirochaetia bacterium; assembly: GCA_049511935.1. Classification (GTDB taxonomy): domain Bacteria; phylum Spirochaetota; class Spirochaetia; order SZUA-6; family Fen-1364; genus Fen-1364. Next base: position 2,537 of record JBEKXR010000377.1, read on the forward strand.
ATCCGGCGTAGTGAGGGGCATCACCTTCGACCAGAAGAAGAATCGTTCCCTCCTGCACATGCAGGCGGCGTCATCGAGCGTGACGATGCGCAACAGGATCCTCGTCTACGTCTACAACCTGTTCGGTGAGCGGGAAACGATCGTGCCGGGAAAGAAGCCCGTGACTCCTCCAATTGAGCGAAGCTCGGAAGAGATCATCCTGAAGGCGACTCCCCCCGCGCCAAAACCGGCGGCGGGCAACGCGGGATCCTGAGAGCGCCCCCGGCAGCCGCTTAACTTGCCATTGCGGGGCCGCGCAGGTAGAATGAAGTATGAGGGAAACCCGAATGAGACGTGCCATCTGCTTGTGTGCGGCGTTCATCGCCGTTGCTTCGGTGAGCTTCGCGCAGGATGCGCAGAAAATCCTGGACACGTTCAAGCGGAACTTCGCGATTGCAAGCCTGGACGTGAAGATCCAGATCCTGCAGGACGCCGCCGCGGGGAAGACCGCTTCCGCGATGGGTCCCCTCTTCCAGCAGGCGGTGGATTTCGTCACCGACAATGCGAGCCTCATCCCCACGGACGGACGGTTCAACCAGCTGGCCGGTATCGGCGCGGAACAGATCGGTGTCGTAGGGTACACCGCCGGCAAGGACTCGGTGTGGAAGCTGTTCCAGGTGACCAAGGATTCGCAGACCCTCGCCAGGGCGGCGGCCGCCCTCGGCGCCGTGGGGACGGGAGATGCGGACACCATTACCAACCTGAACCGCTACGTGGACTCGCAGAACGCCTTCTTCGCCTCCGGCAAGACGCCTGACATGGCCGTCCTTGCCGCGTGCTTCAAGGCGCTGGGCGCCCTCGGTGATCCCAGCTCCTTCCCGGTGCTTTTCAGCTCCATGAATCTCGGCTATCCCGACCAGGTGACCGCAATCGCACGGGACGCCCTGCTCTCGACCAAGGGCGACTTCAAGGAGATGCTCCTCGGCGTCATCAGGAACAGGCCCCTTCCCGAGAAGAAGCTTGCCCTGCAGATGGCCACGGACAGCGACAAGCTCACCGACGAGCAGAAGGCGCAGATCTCCGAGGTGGCGCTGGACATCGGGCTGCACTCCGGCGCGCCGGACGCGGCGGGCAAGGGCGTGCTCCGGAACATCCGCTTCCAGGCGGCGGGGGCCCTCGGCGCGCGGAAGTGGTCCCACGCCACGGGGCTTCTCATCGAGCACCTGGACATGAGCATCGGGGAATTCGACAAGGGCCTCGTGGATCGCAATCACCTCCTGGACGCCATCGGCAACGTGGGCGCGATGAACACGCATGATGCCGCCGTCCGACTTACCCAGTTCCTCGTGCTAATCAACTCGTACACGGAGAAGGGCAAGTCGTACGATGACCAGGTCGTGTTCGCGGTTCTGCAGAACCTCGGCGCCCTGTCCGACAAGGTGGCGTTCGACGACCTGATGTACACGCAGTACCTGAACTACTCCACCGGCGTGAAGAAGGCGGCCCGCACCGCGCTCGATAAGTTGAAGTGGTAAAGGCAGGCTCTTCTTCCGCGGCGGGCCGGACCCGGCCGCGCCGCCGAAGGCGGATTCTGCGCGCCGGATGATCCGCCGGCACCTCACGCCCGCCCTCGTCGCGTTCATTGCACTCCTCCTTGGCTGCCTGGGGAGCCCCCTGCTCGGTGGTCGATGGTGGCTGACAGCAATTCTCTCCCTCGTCCTTGCTGCTGCTGGCGTGGTCCTGGCTGCGAGCGAGCCCGCCCGTCCGGCACGGACGTGGAGACGTGCTGGTATCCTTCTCCTCAGCGCCTCGGCCGGGCTCCTCCTCGGGGCGGGCTCACAGGTGCGCATTGCGAACACACGGGCCCGATCGTCCCTTGCGATGCCGGAAAGTGAGGTGACAGACTTC
>JBEKXR010000378.1:0-4390 GCA_049511935.1 Spirochaetia bacterium
TGGATTCTCTTGGGAAGAATCGGTCCCTGACGATCAAGCAACTAACCTAGGATGATCGATTCCCCTCTTCTGGCGGGCGGCAGGCAGGACATTGGCGGAAACTGGTAGCGGAGTCAGGCCATGGCAAAGAAGCATTTCCTGATCTTTGATTTCGGCGCAAGCAATGGGCGGGCCACAGTCGCCGCCTTTGACGGAACCCGGGCGGAAATGGACGTGACCTATCGCTTCGACAACAGACCGGTTATCGCGGCAGGCACGCTGTACTGGGATATCCTGCGGCTGTTCTCCGAGCTGAAGCTCGGGCTTCAGGCATCCTTGAAGAAGTACCCCGACGTCGTGTCGGTCGCGTTGGATACCTGGGGGTGCGACTTCGGCTTCATCGACCGCAACGGCAGGCTGCTGGGCAATCCCGTCACGTACAGGGACAAGCTCCGCCACGAGAGATCCCAGCTCTTGTACAAGAAGCTCCCCCGCAGGGACCTGTTCCGCCTTTGCGCGGGATCGACGATCGAGATCATGGGACTCTATCAGCTGTTCTCCTTCAAATGCGATGATGCTCCGGAGCTCCGCGAGGGCCATCGCATTCTCATGATTCCCGATCTTCTCAACTACTTCCTCACGGGCCGGGCCTGCAATGAGTATACCGACGCGACCATGGCGCTCGTTTGCGACCAGAAGAAGAAGACATGGGAGAAGCGAATCGTGTCCCGTCTGGGAATCGCCGACTCCTTCCTCGGCGAGATCGTCATGCCCGGCGACTTGATAGGGCCCGTTCAGCAGCAGGTATGCGAGGAGCTGGCGATCGCACCCTTGCCCGTCATCGCGCCCGCGACGCATGACACGGCCTCGGCCGTGACTGGCATTCCCGTGGTCGACGGCGCGAAGCAGTGGGCGTTCATCTCGACGGGAACGTGGTCGATTGCCGGGGTGGAAACGCCGCTGCCCATCATCTCTGACGAGGTCTTCGAGTCCGGCTATGGCAACAATGCGATCGCTGACGGACGCAACATGCTCGTGAACTACATCACAGGCCTCTGGATAATCCAGCAATGCCGGCAGAAATGGGTGGCGGACAGGGGTGCGGACATCTCTTGGGACGAGATCGTGCGCAGGTCCGAGAGCGCAGGACCCGCGAAAGCGTATATCGACGTAGATGATCCGGCATTCGCCCAGCCGAGCTCCGACATGCCGAGCGCGGTCGTCGACTATTGCGAGAGCAAGGGGCAACATCTGGAAAACTCGATCGGCGCCGTGGCCCGCTGCGTGTACGAGAGCCTGGTGCTGAAATACCGTGAAAACCTGGAGGTCCTCGAGAAGCTCACGGGGAAGAAGCTGGACCTTCTGCATCTGGTGGGGGGAGGCATACAGAACCGCACGCTCTGCCAGTGGACGGCGGACGCGATGGGCATCCCCGTCATCGCGGGGCCGACCGAGACGACGTCCATGGGAAACCTTCTCATGCAGCTGAGATGCATGAAGGAGATCTCGACGCTCGAGCAGGGGCGGGAGATATCGCTGCGCTCCTCGGAGGTGGCACGGTACGAGCCGAGATCGCGGGACGCGTGGGACGAGGCGATCGGGAAATACAGGGCGTTCCGCGCGCGATAGGCGAAGAATGACGCGATATCCGAGGGTACATCTGGCGATGGACAACTCGTTCGCCACGAAAAGGTGGACGACGCCCGACGAATGGGCGCGCATCATCGGGGGCTTCGGCATCTTCTGCATCGAAGCGAGCGCCGACACCGAGGCGGATCCTTTCTACTGCGGCGTGGACTACCTCGACGAATGGATCGAACGGGTGCGCGAGGCGTCCCAGGAGTACGGGGTGAGCGTCGTGAACTTCTATACGGGGTATACGACCTATCGCACCCTCGGGCTGGCGCATCCGGATGACCGCGTGCGCCGGCGCATCGTGGACGACTGGCTGAAGGTGATGGCGCGCATTGCGGCCCGCATCCGCGCGGGCCTGGGCTTCTACATTCACGCGTTCTCCGAACGCGTCCTGCAGGATCCCGCGGCGTACGCGGAGGCCAAGGACCGACTGTACGATACCCTCGCGGAGGGGGCCCGTTTCGCCGGCGAGGTCGGTCCGATTCCGATCATCGTCGAGCAGATGTACACGCCCCACCAGATCCCCTGGACGATCGAGGGGGCGCTGGAGTACGTCTCGGGGGTGTCGCGCCGGAGCGGATTCCCCGCCTACGTTGCAATGGATACCGGCCATCAGACGGGCCAGCATCGCTTCCTGCGCGCATCCCGCGAGGAGATCGAGCGCCGCCTGAAGGCCGGCGGGTCGGCTCCCTACCTCGGCCCGGAGTCCTCGTATGCGATGTATGACGAGGCGGGTCAGCGCGGAGCCGCGGAGATCCGGCATGCCGTCGAGCGCATCGGGAAGGAGATGGCCGGGTACCCGCACCTCTTCGCGCAGGAGCGAGACTGCGACCTGTACCGATGGCTCGAGGAGGTGGGCTGCTATTCGCCCATCGTGCATCTGCAGCAATCCAACGGGAAATCCTCGTCGCATCTCCCGTTCATACCCGCCTACAACGAGGTCGGCATCGTGCATCCGCCGAAGCTGCTGCGGGCTATTGCCCGCTCCTACGATCGGCCGCAGCGCCCGGGAATGCCGCCGCGATGCGAAGACATTTATCTGACCTTCGAGATATTCCCCCGCATGACGGACAGCAGGAGGGAAATCCTCTCCGTCCTGGCGGAATCCGCGAGGTATTGGCGGCAATGGATTCCCGAGGACGGGGGGAGCCTGGAATCCCTGCTCGACCGCTGCGGAAAGGAAGAGTGACGCAATGAGCGCAAGGTTTGCCGGATGGGCGGCCATTGTGACGCGCGCTGCCAAGGGAATGGGGCTCACGACCGCCCTGGGGTGGCGCGCGATGGCGCGGCCGTGTAGGCCGCACCGACGTCCGCGTCCCCTGCTCAGCCCTTGCCCGGCGCCTTCATTCGGATCACGTTCCAGGACAGCGAGGGAAGTGTCGCTGCGAGTGACTCTCCGTCGATCCGGGTCCCGTTGATCCGTCCTGGCGCCACGTTGGACGGGCTTTCCTTCGTGTTTGTAGCCTTCGGGTCCCGGTGGGCGAGCACAATGTGCTCCACCATACTCACGCGATCGAACCCGGCAAGCTTTCCCTCCAGCACGAGCTCGTCGGTGAGGCTCCTGTTCACGGCGAAGATGGTCATCTCCTCCATCTCGCGGTTCCACGTGGCAATGGTCTCGAGGTACGGCACCTCGCCATGCGTTCGGTTCTCGTATACCGGCGAGCGCACGAGGGTCTCCAGCACCTCGCCGCGTCCGAACCGTGAGGCGTGGAGGAAGGGATAAAAAATGGTCTGGCGCCACGCCGGTCCGCCGTTCTCCGTCATGATGGGCGCGATGGTGTTCACGAGCTGGGCGAGGCAGGCGATCCTCACCCGGTCGGCGTGCCGCAGGAGCGTGATGAGGCAGCAGCCTACCACCAGGCAGTCCTCGAAGGTGTAGACGTCCTCTAGCAGGTGCGGTCCCACGGTCCACGGCGGGATCTCTTGGTCGGCCTGCCGGGAGTGGTACCACACGTTCCACTCGTCGAAGGACAGGTTCACCGTGCGGGGGCTTCGCTTCTTCGCCTTGATGAAGTCCACCGTGCCGATGACAGTGCGGATGAAGCGGTCCATGTCGAGGGACTCGCCGAGGAACGTCGGGAGGTCGTCGTCCAAGTTCTTGAAGTAGTTATGCAGTGAGATGAAGTCCACCGTGTCGTAGCAGTGGTCGAGGACCGTGGCCTCCCACTGGGGAAACGTCGCCATCTTCGTGCTTGAGCTCCCGCAGGCCACGAGCTGGAGCGTCGGATCGAACAGCTTCATGGCCTTTCCTACCTCGGAAGCGAGCCTGCCGTACTCGTCCGCCGTCTTGTAACCGACCTGCCAGGGGCCATCCATCTCGTTTCCCAGGCACCAGACCCTGAAGTTGTGCGGCTGCGAGGCGCAATGGGACCGGCGCAGGTCGCTCCAGTAGGAACCGCCGGGATGGTTGCAGTACTCCACGAGGTTGCGCGCCGCGTCGATCCCTCGGGTGCCAAGGTTGAGGGCGATCATCGCCTGAGTGCCAGCCCTCTTCGTCCATCGGGCGAACTCGTTCAGCCCCACGGCGTTGGGCTCCACCGAGCGCCACCCAAGGTCGAGTCGCACGGGTCTCTTCTCCACGGGACCGACGCTGTCCTCCCAGTTGAACGAGGAGACGAAGTTGCCGCCGGGGTAACGCACGATGGGCACGGCGAGCTCACGGACGAGCTCGAGCACGTCCTCGCGGAAACCCTCGGCGTCGCTCCGCGGGTGCCCCGGCTCGTAGATGCCCCCGTAGACGGCGCGGCCGAGGTGCTCGATGAACGAGCCGAAG
>JBEKXR010000379.1:0-4384 GCA_049511935.1 Spirochaetia bacterium
TGCCCTGTGTCTCATGCTCGTCTCCTTCGGATCAGAACTCCACGCGGACCTGGAGCTCCGCCGTGAGGGAATTGTTGCCGGTGAACCACGTGAAGGCCTTTCGGTCGCCTCCGCCTGCCCATCCCAGGCTGAACGTGAAGGGCGCCAGGCCGGGGACGTCCACGCTCGTGGAAAGGCGGACCAGGAAGGACGCGTCGGACACGTCCAGGAACCCTGCGATGGCCTCGCTTAGGCCATCCATGAAGAGATGCGTACGGGTCAGCGAGCCATAGGCGTAAAACCTGCCCGCGTAGAACGGCAGGTCGCCCGAAGCGGCGAGGCCCGTGTATGTGCTCGCGTCCGTCGTACCCGCGTCGTTCATGAACAGCTCTCCGGCAACGTTCCAGTAGCTGAGCTCGCCAAGGGTTCTCTGGAAGCCGAGCGAGGAGGACCACGTCAACGAATAGACTCCGATCGGCAGACCAGCCGCGAGCTCTCCATACACGTCGAATCCGAGCACCCGGCCGGAGAAGTCGAAGCCCGCACGGTCCTGGATGTGTTGCCCGACATATCCGGTGAGCGCGAGCTCGAATCCCGAGACCGTGAGGTCCCACCTCGCGGCGAGGTTTGTCGACTGGAACAGGTCGTTGACGACGAGGGCGCCTCCCGCGCCCGTGGGCGTCACCGTCCCTGACATGTCGGCAAAGAGAAAGACGTTGCTGATGCCGAGGGGAACGGTCGCCCGGATGCCCGGCTTGCCGACCCGCAGGTCGAGGGGGGAAAGGGGATTCACCTTCTGCAGATTCACAAAGTCGACCGGCGTCCAGATGACGGAAGGCCCCCACGCGAGGAGCTGGTTGCCGATGCGAAAGAAGACCTTCCGCGCGATATCCAGGCTCGCGAAGAACTCGGCGAGGGCATAGTTTGCGCCGTAGAGGTCTCCCGCGGGCTGCGCGAGCACCGGCCCTGCCGGACCGAATGGCACCCCCGGGACCGTGCCGCCCGCTCCCTGGTACAGGTTCTTCGAGAAATTGTACGCGAGGTACAGAGCACCGTAGTCGGGGACGCTGACTTTGACGAATGCCTTGCCCGAGAAGCTTCCGCCCACGCCGTACCCGGCGAAGTCCGCCGTCGTCGTTGCGGAAGTGTCGTAGAGGAGATTGCCTCCGAACTGTGTTTCCAGCTTCGACTTCTGCTCCTGCTGCGTGCCCTGCTGAACGGCCTGGTCGAAGGAGCCGGTGTCGAACACATCCTGCGCGGAGACCGGAAGAACGGCACCGGGTGCCAGGAACAGGGGGGCGCAGCAGAGCCCGAAGAGACCGGCCCGGGCCCTCATCGCGACTTCTCCTCAAGGTAGGCCTTGGTGAAGGTGTCGTCGGGTATCGCAGAGGTGGAGATGTTGTCGTTCGTGAGGAATGTCTGCTGGCCCTTTTCGAGGTTGTTCACCGCGAGGAGCTTCGTGAAGATGGATTTTCCGTTTCCCAGGCTCCTGTATTCGATGAAGTAGTAGGTTGCGAGGAGCGTCTCGGAAACCGAAAAGTTCTCCACCTTGACCGGCAGCCCGTCGGTCTTCCGGACGTACCATTTCTGAACGGGATAGGAAACGTCAGGCACCTTCGCGTCCAGCCGGACCACCGTGCACTCCCACTTGGACACCGTCGCCGTCCCGGCGGAAGAGGCGGTGTACTGTTCGAGAATCTTTTGCCGGCCGAAGAGATCCGTGCGCGCATCGGTGGACCCGATGTTGTCCTTGCGGTTCTTGTAGACAAACTCCCGCGTGGAGGGGAGGTAGAAATACAGGTCATCGCCCCTGCGCAGGTAGCCCTTGCCCTTTTCGCTGGCCGGATACTGGAAAATGATCGTGTACATGTCCGCGCTGTCCCGGCGGAACGTCTGCACGCGGAGCACGCGGTCCGTCTCGCCCTCCTTCTTCTGCACGAGGGTGAAGGTGGTCGTCACGTCCAGACCCTCGGTGTTCAGCTGCGCCTCCCACCCCTTCGCTGCCTGCTCGGCCGCGGGATCGGGCGCGGGCGCCGCGCAGAAAGCGAACCCGGCGGCCGCCGCCAGGAAGAGGAGAACCATCGAACGTCGAATGACTTTCATCGTGTCTGCTCCATTTGTTCAGAATGTCCGCGTGAGCGCATCCACCGGCTTGATCCTGCCGCCGTGGCGCGCGGGGAAGAACGAGAACAGCGCTGAGAAGGCCGCGATGACGAGGACCACTGCCGCGATGTCGCCCGGCCGGGGGATGAGCACCAGGTGTCCCTTGTCCAGGAAGAGCGCCATCGCGCCCGTTGGCGGGACGGGAACAAGCGTGACCAGGATTGCCGCGACGACGAGCGCGGCGGCCACGCCCACGAGGCTGAAAAGCAGTGCGAGCAGGACGTTCTCGATCATGAACAGTGAGGTGATCCCTCCCGAGCCCAGGCCGATTGTGCGCATCGTCCCGATCTCCCGAAGCCGCTCGTTGATCGTCATGCGGAGGTTGATGAAGATCGACACCGCGATGATGAAAAGCATGATGAGCGCGACCACCGCGCCTACGGCGTTCACCGCGGAGCTGACGATCTTCACGATGCTCACCGCCTCGTCGATGGTGGAAAGAGTAAGCCGGTTGGAATCCACCCCGGTCGTGTCCACTTTGTAGGTCGGGGAAGCAGAGCTCACGGCGTCTATCGCCGCTGAGGCGTCCGCGGGCTTGTTTACCTCGAAGCCGCGCCGCGCGAGCTCTGTCGAGAGCTGGCTCCGCTTCAGGTTCAGGTCCCTGGTGTCGGGGAAGTACAGGTACAGCGTGGACGTGGTGTCCTTCTCTCCCAGGTCGAGGTTCTGCGAAAAGGGGAACTGGCACAGCACCAGGCCCTGCGCGAAGAAGTTCACCGACTCGTAGATCGCCTTCACCTTCAGCGTGCCGGTATTGAAGGCGCCGAATCGGGTCCGTGCGGCCACGACGATCTCGTCGTCCAGGTTGAGGCTGAAGTATTCCGCTACATCCTTCGGCAGGATTGCACCGTTGGAGGCGGATGCGAACTCGTCCCAGCCGCCCCTGACGAAGTTGAGCTGCCCCTTGAGGCCTGCGTCGAGCGTGGTGTCCACGCCGGTGAAATCCAGGCGCTTGGAGATCCCCTTGTAGTACAGCGACGAGCGCACCACGTACCGGGGGATTACTTTCACCGTGCCGCCGAAGACCTGTCGGACAGCCGCGGTGATTTCCGGGTACCGGCGAACGCCCAGGTATACGCGCCCCGCCGCGGTGTACGAGCCCGAGATGGTGATGTGGCCTGCCGTGGAGCGCACGAGGTTGGTGGTGATGTTCCTGACGGCACCCTGGGAGAAGGAAAACAACAGCACGAGGATGAAGGTGACCACTGCATAATTGATGCCGAGGGTAAAGGAGCGCCTTTTCTGGCGGAAGACGTTCTTGAAGGCCACGGAGAAATAGAACCACATTGCGCGCTCCTATCTGTCGCTCATCGCCGCCAGGGGCGTGATGCGCGTGGCCACGCGGATCGGGAGTATGGTGGCGATGACCGACACAGCCGCCACCACCACCAGCGCCGTCACGAACGGGACGGGGCTCAGCACCATCGGAAGCGGGCCGCCTCCCACCAGGTACTGCGAGATCGTTTCCGGCAGCGGCAGTCCTGAACTGCGGGCTGCCAGCACGAGTACCAGGCCGACGGCCATGCCGACCAGGCACGCGGCGAGGTTCAGGATCAGGGTCTCGGCAAGGAAAATCCTGCGAATGAAGCTCTTCTCGCCGCCCAGGGCGCGCATGGTTCCGATTTCCGCGGTGCGCTCGATGATGCTGATGATGAGCGTGTTCATGAAGATGAAGGCTACCACGAGAAAGATCAGGCCCGTGGCGAACCAGATGAAGGCTTCCAGCGCCGCGGCGACGCGCGCGAAGAACCCCGAGGCCTCGTCCCACGATGACGTCTTGACGTCCAGGCCCTGGGCGGCGAGCCGCGTGCGTACGGCATCCGCGGACCGGTGGTCTTTCAGCACCACGGCGACCATGGTGTAGCCTGATATGGACTCGGACTTCAGCTTCGAGATGTCGATCGACGCCCCCGCCGGACCTGCCAGCGCGAAGATACTGTCCTCGCTCTGCTGCGCGGCGGCCAGCCCCTTCTCCAGCTCCGGCGGAAGCGACCCCGCGGCCACCCCGGTAAAGTTGTACACCTGCGAGTAGGAGGCCATGTCCATGAAGTTGATGTAGTCGAACACGTTCTTGTAATACACGGGCTCGAAGATCCCGCGGAGCTTCGTGGGGTACGCGTTCACGCCGCCCCCGGAGCTCAGCCCCAGGACGGTGACGTCCTGCCCGACTTTCAGCCGCACGCCGTAGCGCTTCTCGTAGTGGTCGTTCTGGTACTGGCTGATGAGTATGCCGGGGCCGCTGGAG
>JBEKXR010000380.1:0-4373 GCA_049511935.1 Spirochaetia bacterium
TCCCTCCTTGTCTTTTGACCCCTTTCTTCACTTCAAAGCCTCTGATCATAATCCCTGCATACCAGATGTAAAACGCGGGTTTCCTGCTCTTCCCATGGGTACAGCCGTGCCCCTTGCGGGAGCGGTCTGAGCGTCATGTCTCTTCGTGATCTAGAAATTGCGACGGCGGCGACGTGGTGGACATCACGCCGATTCACAAGTACAGCCGCGAGATGCGGGAGATGGTGAAAGGCTGAAATCTCGGGGATGACGCAATCTCTAGAGATATTTTCATGAACACCCTTCAGGTGGACCCTTTGACGGGGATTCTGACGGATGCGACGGGGAAGGCTATCGACGACATCCAGAGCAAGCAGATCAACTTCTCCGGCGGAGAGACTCTAGGGTCAATCCCCGGTATGCCCTACGGGCATTTAAGTTTATTTCTAGAGGCTTCACATGACAGAATCAGCCCTTCTGGGCCGTGGTGAAGCATCACCGAGCCGGACTCGAGGAATCCATCTGTTCAGGAGGACTATCGTGACGAAATCCAAATTGCTCGTAGTGCTTCTCTGCGTCTCGGCGGCTACCGCGCTCTCCGCCCAGGCGTCTGCCCAGACTTTCAAGGTTGGATACATTCCAACCAGTATCGGCCAGGCGAACACCAACGCGTGGCAGGTGGGCATGATGCGGGTGTTCGACAAGAACCCGAACGTGAAAGGGCCGCATTGCATTTTCTTGAATGGGGTAGCACTCAGATACTCGTAGAAAAACGAAAGAGAAGATGGATGCGTCCCATTTTCATTAACAATATGATATAAGGAAATCTCATAGAAACACGAATGGAGGCGGGAGGCATGGCCAGGATCTTTGTCGTGTATCATTCCTTGTCTGGAAACACTGAAAAGATGGCGGAGGCATTTGCCGAGGGTGCGAAGAGCGTCCCGGGCACTGAAGTCGTTCTCAAGAAGGCATTCGATGCGACCCTTGAGGACCTGCTGAGGTGTAACGCTGTCGCTTTCGGAACCGCCGATTACTTCAGCTATATCGCGGGAGCGCTTAAGGATTTCTTCGACCGGACATTCTATCCTTCCCAAGGCAAGGTGACCGGCAAACCTTATGCTGCTTTCGCAACCGGAGGAGGAGGTGGAGAAACAGTCCTTGCCGTGCTGGATCGCTTGTGCGGCTCTTTCAAACTTAAAAAGGTCGTCAACGGGGTGTCCGCCGCGGGAGTGCCGTCCTCCGAGGTGCTAAAGGAATGCAGAGAGGCCGGGAAGCGACTTGCGAAGTCCGTCGCGAAGTGACGACAGTCAACGACGAGAACTCGCTACTTCTCTTTCACGTCCCCAACGTGGCGGCTCAGTATGCCGCCGAGTGGCAGCACCTGTGGACGGAGTCAAACTAGCATTACCGGCCGCAGCAGGGGACTCAGTCAGCCAACGGCAGAGAAAGGGGATCAATGCCGCTAAGGTACGTGCATGTTTAGCCGCATCAATCACCGATGCGGTTGAGAGGCTTGCAGCAGTACATCGGTGAACACGAAGCCGTCGCGTTCCGCCGTCTCCCCGATCGCTACGGGAATGGGATAGGAGAACATGGGCCCCGTAATGGCTACAGTGTGGAACTCGCCCCGCTCCGCGCAGGGGTCTGGGTCCAGTGGGAGCGCAGCGAGGAAGCTGCGGTCAAAGGACCGTCCCGCCAGGGTGCGTGGCACCCTGCGCGGGTCCAGGCACGTGACGATGGCCTGGAAGCCCGCATCAATCATTCGCTCTGCCAGCTGCTTCGTTTCTGTGCCCCACAGCGGAAATAGCGCCTGCATGCCGAGGGGTGTGGAGGTTCTCTTCGCGATAACGCCGAACGTCCTCAAGATACAGATCTCCGAAGACCATGGCGGAAATCCCCTCGCCGAGCGCCCGTTCCATGGCGGCCTTCATGCGCTCCGCGTACTGCTCATTCGAGCATGGGAAGGGAATCGGCACCTTCACCAGCGGCAGCGCAACGGAAGCTGCCTGCGCTTCCAGCAGGGACGCCCACACGCCGTGCATGGCGACTCACTCGAACGGCTCAGTGATCGTGGTGAGCAGTCCGGTGACCTCGACGCTGTCGTTTAGCCGCACCTCATGCAGTGTCCAAGCGCTGTCTTTACCGCTGCTCCATGACAGCCACGCGCGCTGGGCGCCCATCGTCCCTCTTTTCTAGCTCTGCCTAAGCAGAGCCCGCACCCTAACAATGTGGTCGCGGCGACCACGAATTGCCCGCTTCGGCTTCGTCAGCGGGAAATCTCCTCAGGCAGCCTGCGCTGAATGGTGCGGCGATTTAGGTTACCCAAGTAGGTCTATAATACTACATTGAGCCCTATCGTATTCCGGAATAAGCTGACGGGGCATCCCCAGTCAGCCGAATAATACACGCATAGAGGAGATACAAGTGGCTGACAAGAAGATCATCGCCATCGTAGGAGCAACTGGCGCCTAGGGCGGCGGCCTGGCGCGCGCCATCTTGAGCGACCCTAACGGCGGCTTTGCCGTGCGGGCGATCACACGGGACATCAATTCCGACAAGGCAAAGGAACTGGCAAGGCTGGGTGCCGAGGTAGTTGCAGCCGACATCGACGACATAGAGTCTGTGAAGCGTGCGTTCAAAGGAGCCTATGGGGCATACTGCGTCACTTTCTACTGGGCACACATGTCGCCCGACAAGGAAATCGCACAGGCGAAAGCGATGGCCGAGGCGGCCAAGGCGACCGGGGTCAAGCACGTGATCTGGTCGACGCTCGACGACACGCGCAAGTGGGTGCCGCTAAGCGACAACCGCATGCCGACGCTCATGAGCAAATACAAGGTTCCGCACTTTGACGCCAAAGGCGAGGCTGACCACTTTTTCAGCGACCTCGGGCTGCCGGTCACGTTCCTGCAAACCTCCTTCTTTTGGGACAACTTCATCTACTTCGGCTTGGGTCCGAAGAAGGGACCGGATGGCAAGCTGGCCATCACATTCCCAATGGGTGACAAGAAGCTCCCAGGGATAGCAGCCGAGGATATCGGCAAGTGCGCCTACGGCATTTTCAAGAAGGGTCCCGAGTACATCGGCAAGACGGTCGGGATCGCGGGTGGGCACCTGACGGGGGCGCAGATGGCCGCGGCGCTTTCGAAAGCGCTGGGGCAGCAAGTGCGATACAACGAAGTGTCGCCCGACGTATACCGCGGCTTCGGGTTCCCCGGCGCCGATGATATGGCCAACATGTTCCAGTTCAAACGCGATTTCGAGCAGGCGTACTGCGCCTCCCGCAGCATCGAGGTCTCGCGCTCGCTCAACCCGGCGCTGCAGAGCCTCAATCAGTGGCTTGCGCGGAACAAGACAGCCATCCCGCTCACATAGCCGCGACGGAACAGGTGCGCCGCGACCTCGAGCCTGCGGAGTTGGAGAAGCTGACCCGCGTGGTGGTGGCCGAAAGCCTCAAGGACGATCTGCGGCGCGAGGCGGACCTGGCGCGTATCGACTACCGAGCGGGGTGCCAGCGATTTCTCCAGCGGGCAAGCCGCACCGGTTCCCTCCACACCCTGCGCTCCTACCGCACGGCCATCGAGCGCCCCGGGGGACGTCCTGCAGAGCCTCCTGAACGAGATGAAGTTCATCAAGCTCAAGGTGATTGACAGCCGGTATCTCGGTCAAATGTCGTGAAGCGGGGCCCACGCCCTCTCTTGGATGCGAGTCGTCGCGCGAGCCGCGTGCGGGCGACCGATCAGACCCCTCCGCGCGCGATGGCCTGCGCCACGGTCTCGGCCTTGATCGCCGGGTAGCGACCGTTGTGGGTGGCGCCAAGGAGCGCCTGACCGCCGAAGACCGCCCGCGTGTACATAAGCGGCGCTCCCGCAAGGGATCTTCCGTGGCAATTGGAGCGGTGGCGCGCATCTTACGGAGTCAACATTCTGGGTTCTCTCGAAAAATGAGCCATATCGTGAACAATTGCGGTTCTCACCGAGGCAGGGCTGAGCACGAGCCTAACATGTGCCGCTTCAGGCACGCGATTTGATTGTGACACCCCTGCTGAAGGTGATCATGCCCCGTACGAGGGCGTATAGATGTTTCCGGTAGGACCGGCTCAATCGTCGTAGGGACAGGAGGAAAAAAGAAGCTGCAAAATTCTCTTGACGCGGGCGCTGTTATAGATGTTATGTCCTCTCCGCCGACTCTGATCCTACCTTAGCCGAATTGCTGAATGCGAGATCTCGACTCTTGACAATCCCTTGGAGTCGAGCAGAGCTCTTATTGAATCTCGCATAATATAGTGACAATTAGTCCAATGAAAGACCTGCGTGATCCAGGAAGGACCGAAGCAGCCAGTTCTGGGAACGCACCCGACTGAAACCGTTGCGTACTCCCTCAACCATTTC
>JBEKXR010000381.1:0-4373 GCA_049511935.1 Spirochaetia bacterium
GAACAAGGCTGAGAAATCATGATTGCCCAACAATTACCCCTTGCGCGCTCTCTTGAGGTGTGGAGCTACTATCGAAAGAACAGGTTGGCCGTGGCGGGACTCACGGTGCTGCTGATTCTGTTGGCGTCCGCGGTTTTCGCACCATTCATCACGCCCGCCGGATACGCGGATCAGAAATACCTTCACGAGATCAATGCCTTTCCTTCGTTCCAACATTTCTTTGGCGTCGACAATGTGGGTCGCGACTATTTCAGCAGAGTGATCTACGGAATCCGCGTCTCATTCCTCGTCGGGTTCGCGACTGCCTTGATCGCGCTCTTCATTGGGGTGCCACTCGGAGCGGTCGCCGGATACCTGGCCGGAGCAGTCGACTGGATTGTCATGCGCCTCATTGAAACGTTCTCGGTCATTCCTCCACTCCTTGTCGCGATTCTTTTCGTCACCCTGTTCGGCAGTGGTTTGCAGAACGTCATCATCATCCTTTC
This sequence comes from Spirochaetia bacterium, assembly GCA_049511935.1. Classification (GTDB taxonomy): domain Bacteria; phylum Spirochaetota; class Spirochaetia; order SZUA-6; family Fen-1364; genus Fen-1364. The sequence goes on from JBEKXR010000381.1 coordinate 486, forward strand.
GCTGGTCAGTTGGATGGACGTGTGCCGGCTGGTGAGGGGTGAGGTGATGTCGCTGAAGGAACGGGAGTATGCCTTGGCGGCGCGGGCAATCGGTGTGGGGCCAACCCGGCTTCTCTTCCGGCACCTTATGCCAAACGCACTGGCCCCGATCATCATCGGAATGGTCCTTTGTGTCCCCAACGCGATCATGTTGGAAGCAATGCTGAGCTTTCTCGGAATCGGCGTAAACCCCCCAACACCGAGTTGGGGCCAGATGGTAAGCGAGAGCCTGTACTACGTCCAATTCTACTGGTTCCTGACTTTTTTCCCTGCCTTGTTTCTCGCGGTGACGGTTCTGTCACTTTCGTTCGTTGGGGACGGCATCCGGGATGCCATGGATCCGAAGCTCAGGGGAAGGAGGTGATCGAAAGGCGCTCGCAGCGGAAAGAGGTTCAAAGGGGGTTCACGACGCGTCGCATGACCAGCGTCGGGAAACCCTAGTGCATCGAACGAGAAACTCGATTGAGGAGGTTTTCTGATGAGGAGTAAAAGCTTTGGTCTCTTTTTGATTCTCATGTGCCTTGCTGTTTCGGCCGTCATGGCGGGAGGACAGAAGGAGCAGAAGACGGGAACGCAGGTCCAGCCCGTGACTTCGATGGGAACCCTTCCTTCGGACGCGGTTGCTCCGGCTGATCAGGTGATGTATTACCCTCTCATGCTGGAGAATGGCACCTATTTGGACTTCATGAAGACCATTTACAACTGCATCCAGGGTGCCGCATCGTATGTGGAAGAGTCCCTCATGGGCTTCGACAAGGATCTGAAGGTGATCCCACTCGGAGCCACGAGCTGGGACATTTCCTCGGATAGCCTGACATGGACCTTCCATTTGCGGCACCTGAAATGGTCGGACGGGCAGCCAATAACCGCGGGAGACTACGTCTACGCTCTTCAGCGGGCCGCGCAGGAAGGGTATGATTTCGGCTGGTATTGGAGTTTCGCCGCAGGAATCAAGAACTGGTCGAAGGTCGAGAAGGGCGAATCTCCGGTTGGCGACTTGGGCATCAAGGCAGCGGACGATTATACTCTTGTGATCACGACGGATGTTCCAAAGCCATACCTGCCCGGCGTCCTCTTCTGGCTCTTCCCGGTTCCGCAGCACGCCGTAAAAAAATACGGCGATGAATATGCCACAAAAGCGGAAACGATGGTCAGCAGCGGACCCTTCATGATCAGCGAGTGGGTGAAGGGTGACCACATCACGGTGGTTCAAAACCCGTACTATGATGGCCTGTGGAAGCCCTATCTGACGAAGATCGTTTTGAAATATGGTACGTGGGACCCGCAAATTGGATTCCCGGCATACCAGAACAACGAGATCTACAGATCGGATGTGAACCCCGGCCAGTTGGCGTTAACACAGAAGAATATGCCGGACCAGCTGCACTCGTGGCCCATGTTCAGGATCTTCTATCTCTCCTTCGACACGACGAAGCCTCCCTTCAACGACGGCAGAGTGCGGCAGGCGTTCAGCCATGCGATCAACAGGGAAGAGATAACTTCGACGGTCCTGAAGGGCCTCACTTCCCAGGAGTACTCGCTCCTGATGAGCGGTTTCCCCGGCTATGATCCCGACCAGGCGAACAAAGTCCAGACCTATGATGTCGATATGGCACGGAAGCTCATGGCCGACGCCGGCTATCCGGGAGGAAAGGGATTCCCTTCCCTTGAGCTCTGGGTGAGGAATGAAAATCAGTTATTGCCGTGGGAACAGCCGCTCGCGGTCTACCTTCAGGCGCATCTTCAGGATGTGTTGGGGGTGAACCTTGTCCCGCGCACGATTGAAGTGAAGACATTCACCGACGCATTGAACAACCACACGCAGAACTTCTTCCTGCTTGCCTACCAGTTCGACTATGTTGACCCCAGCAATTTCATGGACCTCTTCATCACCGGCGGGCGGCATGCATGGTCTGACCCGAATTACGACGCCATGGTCCGACAGGCGGACCCGTTGACGGACGCAACCAAGCGGCTGAATCTGTATCATTCAGCTGAACAGCTGCTCTTGCAGCAGGCCCCTTCCGCATTCATCTGCCAACAGCAGTACTCCGCCGTCTGGAAGCCCTTCCTGAAGGGTCCCGGTGTCGAGCCCAATGACAAGGGAATCGCCAGCTGGGGAGACATGTGGACAAAATACGTCATGACACATGTCTACATAGCGAAACATTAGGGACGGAAGGATACGACGCAACGTCGCAGTGCGACGTTGCGCCATCGCTTGTGTGATGCAACCAAGGGCGGAGAAATGAACGGCAATCGCAATTCCGCCCTTCTTTCAGTCAAAGCGTTGCGGGTGTCGTTCACTATTGAAAAAAGGGTCATCAAGGCCGTCGACGGAATCGACTTCTCTCTTCAAAATGGGGAGACGCTCGGAATCGTCGGGGAAAGCGGCTCAGGCAAGAGCGTTTCCGCGCTTGCGCTACTTCGTCTGTTGCCTAGTCCGCCATCCAGGATCACGGGAGAGACCCTTTTCAAAGGTCGCGATCTGCAGCGACTGAGTGAAAGGGAAATGGAAGGGATACGAGGCAAAGAGATATCGATGATCTTTCAGGAGCCAATGACTTCGCTCAACCCTGTTCTCATGATTGGAAACCAGATCGCGGAATCAATCATGCTCCACCAAAAGGCATCGAAACGGAGTGCCTGGAAGAAGGCCATCGAGATGCTGGACCTCGTGAAGATTCCCGAACCGGCGAAGCGGGCGAAGGTCTACCCCCACGAGATGAGCGGAGGAATGAAGCAACGCGCAATGATCGCCATGGCGCTCTCGTCAAACCCGTCCCTCCTCATCGCTGACGAGCCGACGACCGCACTGGATGTCACAATCCAAAAACAGATCCTCCGTCTCATCAAGGAGCTTCAAAGAAAGCTGGGGATGTCGGTCATATTCATTACCCACAACTTCGGGGTCATTGCAGAGGTTGCTGACAGGGTTGCGGTGATGTATGCCGGCAAGATAGTCGAACAGGCGACCGTCAGTGATATATTCCATTCTCCCAGCCACGCATACACGATCTGTCTCCTCGATTCCATCCCCAACATCACGGACGCCCGCCAGGCACGACTGCCGGCAATATCAGGAAGAGTGCCGGAATCCGGCGCGAACATTCCCGGCTGCATTTTCCATCCCCGCTGCCCGTGGTCGCAGACACAGTGCGAGCTTCAGGCTCCGCCCAGTACCACCATCGCGGCGAACCATGTCACCGCCTGCTGGCGAAAGGATGAGCTGGAGACGCTTTCAGCGCAATTGAAGAAAGTCGCAGGCGCTCCCCAGCGGCACCCTCAGAATGGAAGAGTTCCTTTGCTGCGCGTACGAAACCTCACCAAGTATTACCTGCCACGAGGGCACCGCTCCAGGGTCGGGACGGTAAAGGCGGTCGATGGGGTGAGTTTCGATATCCGCTTGGGCGAAGTGCTCGGTGTCGTGGGGGAAAGCGGATGTGGCAAGACGACACTGGGCAAGTGCGTGTTGCGATTGGTTAGGCCGACGGCCGGACAGGTCTTCTTTGGCGACCGGGATGTCACACAGGCGAGCCCGAAGGAGCTGCTCCAACTCCGACGCAAGATGCAGATCGTCTTTCAGGATCCCTATGGCTCGCTGAACCCGCGAATGAAGGTAGGCGAAATAATTGGCGAGCCGTTGAAAATCCATAGAATTGTGGCAACCCGGCAAGAGCAGGCGGCAAAGACGGCGGGCCTGCTGGAAATGGTCGGTCTCGACCATTCGTACGGCGACAAGTTCCCCCCTGAGCTCAGCGGCGGTCAGCGCCAGAGAATCGCCATTGCGCGCGCGCTCGCTGTTTCGTCCAAGTTCATCGTCTGCGATGAGCCCGTCTCAGCGCTTGA
>JBEKXR010000382.1:0-4363 GCA_049511935.1 Spirochaetia bacterium
TCCTGGCTCACGTGCGCTTCTGGAAGAGCTCTTCGACGAGCTGCTCCCCAATTATGGCAGCAGGTCTTTCAACGTCGGCTGCGATGAAACCTTCGACCTCGGCCAGGGCCGCAGCAGGCTGCTCTGCGAGCGCGTCGGCAAAGGACGGGTGTACCTCGATTTCCTGCTGCAGATCCATCGGCTGGTGTCCGCCCGGGGACGCACGATGCTCTACTGGGGTGACATCATCATGGAGCATCCGGATCTCGTGCCCGACCTCCCCGCCGACGCGATTGCCCTGGAGTGGGGCTACGAGGCTCAACATCCCTTCGACGCGCACGGGGCGGAGTTCCGCGCTTCGGGAGTGCCCTGGTGGGTCTGCCCCGGCACCTCCTCCTGGAACTCCTTCGCCGGCCGAACCGAGAACTGCCTGGAAAATCTCCGCTCGGCTGCGCGCTCGGGCCTTGCGCACGGCGCGACCGGGTTCCTGAACGCGGACTGGGGCGACAATGGCCACTGGCAGTTCCTCCCGGTGAGCTACCTCGGCTTCGCCGCGGGCGCGGCGCTCTCCTGGTATCTGGAGGGCAGCCGGCAGACCGATTTTGCCCGGGAGCTCGACACCCATGTCTTTCGCGACAAGGCACGCGTGATGGGCGAATTGGCCCGGGACCTCGGCAACGCGTACACGCGCACCGGTCTTCGCATCCGCAACGAGAGCGCACTCTTCCAGGTCCTTCGCCACCCCGATCGCAGGGAGCCCCCTGAGGGGCTGCGAGCCGACGCGCTGGACAGGACGCGCCGCTGGATCGAGACTGTCGCGTCCCGGCTGGACGGGGCGCGGATGGACTTGCCGGATGCGGCACTCGTTCGGGATGAGTACGCCCTTACCGTCCGCATGCTCCTCCTTGCCTGCGATCGTGCTTCCGTCCTGCTCGAGGCGGGCGGCGTCGGGGAAGGCCCCGGCATCCGTGAGCGGCTTGCAGGCATCATCGGGGAGTACCGAAGCCTGTGGCTGGCGCGAAACCGCATCGGCGGCCTGGCGGACAGCGTGAGAAGGCTGGAGGCCCTGCTTCCGAACGCTCGCTAGATGTAGTTCAGACCATAGCCGGGAAGGGGCAGGGGAAACACCGGGTGAAGGATTCTGGGGCACTCGCGCTCCACTGAGCCAAATACGAGCGCTGCGAGATCCGCGGCCGCTTTGACCCGCATCATTTCAGCCGAGAATGCGGCCCGATCCTCGGGGGAGAGCCGCGCAAGGAGACGCGGTTTCAGCGCCTCGAAGAATGCCGGCGGATCGATAATCTTCAGGGTGCCCTGCACTCCCGTGCTTCGGCTGGCGCATCCATTTGACCGGGCGAGAAGAATCATTTCCGCGTCGGAAGCCGTGATCTCGATGTCGAGGTACTCGGCGTCCGATGCATCGAGGATGGCGTGAGCGGCGGCCAGAATTGCCGGGCGCGAGCCGGCGATCTCGCCTGCGACGATGACACCAGGGCCCGTCCGATCGTCCGGACCCGAGACGCACAGGTACCCCACGGTGCGCTCACCCGCACGCGCGATCCATGTCCGGGCGGGCCGGCAATGCAGGGCACGTGTGCGCAGGAGAGGGAGCATCTCCCCGGGGGCGCGGATGAACCGGACTCTCTCCTGCCGATGCAGGGCCTCCAATTCCGGCAGGTCAGCTTCAGTCCATTCGCGCACCCTGCAGGAAATCGTCGGGAGCCTGCTGTCATGCGTCAAGCGGATGATCGCAAAAAGTCCCGCGTCGATGCAGCCCATGCGGCGGTAGAGTCCCCGGCCACCCGAAACCAGGAGCAGCGATGCTCCCTGCGCGGAAGCGACGGCGATGCAGTCATCCATGAGCCGGGCCGCGAATCCGCGGCCGCGGTATTCATCCCGCGTGCAGACCGAGCCGACGCACGCGGCACGCACCACGACCTCGTCCATCTGGAGGTCTCGTACGGTCATGCCGGACAGCGCAACCGGCGTGCCGTCATCGACAAACACGCGGAGATTGCGGGCGTTGACCGTCGAGAAAAGCGTGGGGAAAAACCTTCCCATGTCGATCCTGCCATCGGGGTAGAAAACCATGTTGGACAGCGCCACGACCGCCGGAAGCTCCTCTTGGCGCGCCGCCCTCGGTCCCTCGATCATGCGCCACTATACAGGAACGCCCGGGCGCGTGCACACTCGCCTCCATGAAGAAACGACCGACCGCGAAGGACTGGCTCCCCCTTGCCCGCACCGAGCGGGGAGCGGACGAGCTCCCCACGGGATCAGCCTTCCGATCGGAATGGATCGACTTCGAGAGGGGGATCAGGGTGGGAAACCTCGAGCCCCACGAGCGGATCACCCGCATACTGAAATACGGATTGGAGCAGCGCTGCGGCACGGGATTCGTCACGGACCGGTGGGGCCGCGGGGTGTTCTGGCAGTGGATCTGCTGGCTGCCGCGGGCGAACCGGGATGCGAAGCCCGTGTCACGCGGCACCAATTTCGGCTGCGCGAAGCTGTACGTCACGATCGACCGCACGCGCAGGGTCTTTCAAGCCGGCCTGGCCGTCGAGCGCGGCTTCGTTTCGGGACGACCGACCATTCCCGGGATTCTTCTCAAGCCTGATTGGGACTGGAACCGGCTCATGAAGCAGTGCACTGCCGGTTCGGACCTCGACCGCGAAATGCGCCGGCTGGTGCTGCGCGAAGGCTTCTGCGCCACCGTCACCGGAGCCGCGGGGACGTCGATCTTCGACTCGAAGAACTTCCGGTCCGCCCGGCAGATTCGTGAGACGGCCCGGAAGGCGCGGCCGGGCGCCTGGGCAGGTTTCGACCTCTTCTATCCCATGCCCGAGTCAGAAGTCCGGGCGTCGTCGGGCTACGACTTCGTCCAGGGAATCATGGGAGCATTCGCCGAGGTCATCCCCGCGATGAACCTCTGCATGCAGGTCCCGCTCTCATCCCCGATGGATCGGCGACTCCCGTAGGAACATCGCCAGGATGAAGCTCGCCACCGTGAGAGCGAAGAGGATGGCGAGGGAGGCCGTCATGGATCCGTCCGGCGCCTTGAACGCGTCCATCGCAAATATGAACAGAATGCCCGAGACCTGGCCCATGACCACGAGCATGCTGTTCGAGGTGCCCTCCGGCGCGGGCAGCGTGAGCTCCGCGCCGTACTGGAAGCCAATGGGACCCGCGCTCAGCAGGAAGAGCCCGAACACGAACGAAGAGGCGAGCAGGAGGCCGTAGGAACGGGCGAACGCGAGACCCGCGAGTCCGGGGAGGAGTCCCGCGAGCACCAGCAGAACGAACGGCTTGCGCCGCCGAAGGGAATCCGAGATCAGGGGGAGGACGACGGCGCCCACGATGCCGCCGATCAACATGAGCCCTCCTGCCGTACCCGCCTGCGCCCCGGAGAAGCCGCGCGGCGCAATGATCTCCTCGATCCAGGTGGTGACGCCGTTGAACATGCCCAGCCCGACGAAGAAAATGATGAGAAGGAGAATGAAGTCCTTCTGCTTCATCATGCTCTTCAGCCCGTCGTACATCAGCGACCGGACCTCCTGGTCGGCAGGGCCTGCCGGCGTCGGGGGCTTTTCCCGCACCGTGGCGATGAACAACGCCGCGGCGATCGCCGACACGACGCCCGTGGAGAGGAGCATCGCCCTCATGCCATGCGCGTTCAGCAGGAGAGGGGTGACGATCAGGCTTGCCAGGATCCCGAGGTAGATGGCGAGGGTGCCCAGCCCTGTCGCCGTTGCCCGTTCATCACCGGGAAACCACCGGCCGGCAAGCTTCGTGATGGCGCCGAGGATCAGGGGCTGACCGACGGCGATCCCCACCTGGGAGATGAAGACCAGGAGGAAGTTGTCGGCGAAAAGTCCCCTCGTCACGCCGAAGACAGCCGTCAGAGCGGCACCGAGGGAGACCGCGCCCCTCAGCCCCCATGTGTCGATGAGCCAGGCCGCAGGGAGGACCAGAACGATGTACACCGCCATGAAGACGATCGAAAGCAGGCCGATCATGATGTCCGAGGCCGCGTAGAACTTCATTGCGTCGGAGGTGATCGGGGCGAAAGTGATCCACAGGGCCTGGTTCATCGCCGCGACGAGCATGAACCCCACGAGGACAACCCACCTGTACCCGTAGGTCGTGATCTCCTTGTCTTTCATCTGCCTCAAGGTACTGATACTTCTGCGCGCCGAACAAGACGCACGAGGAACGCGGCAATGACGACGAGCAGGACGTTCATGCCCAGGTAGAACCAGAACCCGCGCCTGATGCCGATGGTCTGGGAGATGAGGGCCATCGCGAACGGAAAAACGATCGAGCCGACCGCTCCTCCCGTTGCTGCCGTCCCCACGGCAACGCCGCTCTTGAAATGCCTGCC
>JBEKXR010000383.1:0-4341 GCA_049511935.1 Spirochaetia bacterium
AGATCGTGAATCGTCATCTTCAGGGGCCGGAAGACGACGTGCTGCGCGTCGTAGAAGGACCAATTCTCCGTCAGAATCCGACCATCGGCCTTCAACCGCTGGAAATACGGAGTTCCGGGAAAGGGTGTCGCCACCGTGAACCGGGGCAGGTCGATGCTGGCCCTCTCGACGAAGTCGAGGGTCCGATCGAAGCATCCCGCGTCGTCGCCGTCCAGTCCGTGGACAAAGCACCCCATGACGGCGATCCCTCGATCGTGGAGCTCTGCCGTCAATCGGTAGTAGTCATCCACCCGGTTGAACTCTTTCTGGACATTGTCATTTGCGTTCTGGGACAGGCTTTCGAACCCGATCAGGAGCCCCTGGCAGCCACTGGCAGCCATCACGTCCATGAGTTCCTTGTGCCGCACCAACCGAGTGGTGGCCAGTCCGGTCCAGATCTTCTTCAGAGGAATGATGGCGCGGTAAAGGTCTGTCGCGTAACCGACGTTCTCGATGGGACTCGGATCCACAAAGGTGAAGAACCCTCCCTGCATCGCGGCTATGTCCGAGATCACCTGGGGGATGGGTCTCATCTCGTATTTCCTGCAGACGACCGGCGTCACGCAGAACTCGCAGCTGTTGGGGCAGCCGAAGACGGCCTGGGTACTGTTCACCGTGATGAACGGCTTGAATCTCATGGTCTGCCGCGCCGGAGTCTTGAAGCGGGAGAAATCGGTCCGCTCGCCGGGGGAGTATCGTGGTTTGGGCCGGCCGTCACTCCAGTCACGGAGGAAACGGGGCCAGGTCTCGAGGGCCTGGCCAGTGATCACCGTGTCCGCGTGAAGGGCGGCCTCTTCCGGCATCAGCGTCGCATGAACACCGCCGATCACCACGTAGCTCCCGCGTCCGCGAAACCAGTCGGCATACGCATAGGTCCGGCGGACGGCTCCGGTGATTCCCGTCAATCCGACGATATCGGCACGAATCGTGCGCAGGGGAACCTGTTCCACCCCTTCGTCGTACAACTCGATCCCGGCGCCCAGGTCCTCAGGAACGAGAGATGCCAGAACGGTAAGGGTCATGGGGGAATATCGGATGAAGCGGGAGAAGGCCCCTGTTCCGTAACGGTAGATCCCCGCCCGGGGCAAGATCAACGCGATTTTCATTCTGTTTCTCCTTGCAGATCATCGAAGGTATAAGCGAGTGAGCGGAATCCGAGGTTGGCAATGAGGCTCCGGGGCAAAGACCGGGCGCGGACGCGGCTCAGGATTCGGGAAAGCCTGTATGTCTCTCTGTACGCCCAGCGATGGCCCTCGCGGAGCTGCTCCGGTGTCATCCGCAGCGGCCGAAACACGACGTGCTCTGTGTCGTATTCCTCCCAATTCCCCGAGATGAGCCGGCCTTCCCGCTGCAGGCGCTCGTGCAGGGGGGTCCCGGGAAACGGCGTCGCCACGGCGTAGCGGACGAGATCGACCTTGGCGCGGCTCACGAAGTCTACCGTCCGTTCGAACACGTCGGCGCCGTCCCCGTCCAGGCCAAAGACGAAGCACCCGAGGACAGGGATTCCGCGGCGATGGAGCCGGGCTACCGCCTCCGAGTATTCTCGTGGATGGTTGAAGGATTTGCGGCTCGAGCGGAGAGACGCCTCGTTGATGCTTTCGAATCCGATGAGCACGCCCCGGCATCCGCAGACGGCGGCGAGATCCACCAGCTCGGGGTCCGAGGCGAAGCGCAGCGACGCAGCGCAGTACCAGCGGATCCGTGCATCCCGGAGGCCTTCCCACAGGGGCCGCACACGGTCTGGATTCCCGGTGAAGTTGCTGTCCAGGAACAGAACGCTCTTGCCCAGCGCCGTGAGCTCCTCCATGAGCTCTCGACGGTCACGGCAGTAGACCCGTCCGTTGTTCATTCCGGCAACGGAGCAGAACGAGCAGCCGTTGGGACAGCCACGCGAGAACTCGACGACCCTGTCGAAGAAATAACCCTTCCCTTTGAGGTGAGATCGATCCATGAAAGGAACGGAAGAGGTGAATGGATCCTCGAAATCACGGTACAGAGGCTGCAGGCGGCCTTCCGCGAAATCTCTCAACAGGCGCGGCCACGTCCTTTCGCCATATCCTACGACCACTGCGGTGGCATGTGCGAGGCTCTCCTCGGGCACGGCCGTGGGGTGGGCACCCCCGAGAACCACGGTCACGCCGCGGTTTCGCAGGTCGTCAGCCAGCTGGTAGGCAAAGGGCGCCCCGCAGGTGATTGCGCTGATTCCCACCAGATCGCAGCTGGGCAGATCATCCGGTATCTTCTGCCGGACAAGGTCAAACGTTCGCACTTCCGCCTTCAGCTCGGTGGGCACCAGGGCCGCCAGGACGGCGAGTGTCGCGGGAGCCCAGCTGCTGTAGGGTCGTCCCCGCGCAACCGCGCGGCGATAGCTCGCGTTTGTCGAAAGGACTAGGCCGATCTTCAGTCCCGCCACAGGCAGTCCTTGAACTCGAGCATTCTCAATCCCAGCGGCCTGATGTTCTCGCGGCTGATCTGGGTCAGGCAGCACAGCTCATCGCCACGGACATATCCGGGGTTTTTCTCGAGGAAGAAGCGTACCCACCGCCCCTCCCTTCGTGATTCGGGGACTTCGATCAGCTCCGGAGTAAGGAAGTCCCGCTGCCCGCAGTGGGAAACGATGCCTGTGTACGGATCGTAGCAATCGGGATACCTGAGGCCGGCAACGGTGTCCAGGATCCGCTTCCACCCTTGCGGAACATCGTTTTCGAGCGTCGGAACGAATTGCTTGAAGAACACCGGCAGGATCATGAAGGTCCGATGCCCCTTGGTGATCAGAAACCAGTAGATTTCTTCCCCGGATCGTTCCTCCATCAGCCTGGCAACGAAAGCGCCGAAGGGAGGGACAAGGAGGTTGCGGCTCCAGTATTCCGGATGAACGATGGTGTCTCCGGAAAAGAGGATGAACACCGAACGGCCGTCCGCCGTTTCCGGATAGAGCCGGATCGTGGTGAACGCCACAAGATCCTGTCCATCCGAGACGGTGATGACCCAGTCCTTTTCCCTGAGGTCCCCGTGGAAGACGTCCCGGTCGAGATTCCGGAAGAAGCGCGCGTGAAGGAGGAACAATTGTTCCTCCTCCTCCGGGGAAAGTCTCGATTGCCTTTGAATGCGCATGGCGATCATAGTGTTGCCAGCTCCAGGGAGGGGATGCGCTTCCGTTCCGGCAGCGGAGGTTCGGTGCCGTCCCAGTGGGCAAGGAATACGCGGGAATCGTAGCGAGCTTTCGCCAGACCCCGGACGGAGTCTTTCAGGGGATCAGTGTCGGCAAAACCGATCGAAAGAAGCCGGGCATCGGTTCCGCCGAGATCTGCGAGGGCCGCCCGAACGACGCGGGCGAGGGCCGAGGGATCGTTTCCTTCCGCCGTTGCGAAGGCGAGATACCGCAGCTCCAGCTGTTCCCCCTCGTTCGGAAGACTCTGCCTCCCGATCAGACGAAGGCAGCCGTTTACCAGCCTGAGGGTCAGGTGGAGGGACGGCGGATATTCCTCGACGACAACCTGCCGGCAGCGAGTCTGGTCCCAGATCGCGGCCGCGGCCCGGATCTTTCCTCCGGGAGCCCAGACATACCAGGCTGACCCATCGAGCGAACGCAAGCTGCCGTCGGTGAAGTCCCGGGCTTCGAGAACCGGATGAAATTGTTTCTTTCGGCCCTCCTCGTTGAGAAACTCCAGGAGCCCGGGAACTTCGTCCCGGAGTGCGCGGTGGACGGCCGGGAACCGGACTCTCGATGAATGCCCAGGCGCAAGGAGGGAGTACGCATGGTACCCCCCCCATGGATGGAACCTGAGCAGACCGGGGCGGGGGCGGGTCATGATCTGCATGGAATTGCAGCCCTGGCTGAGGAAGGTGCACAGGTAGAGACAGTCTGGCTTGTCCTTGTCGGTATCCCGGAGAAGCCGGTACCCCGCCGGAAGGTACATTCGCCTCTGATGCTCCGGCGGCAGGCGCAGTCCTCCGAGGTACCCGACTCTCGTCACACGGCCGTCGATCCACACCCTCTTCCAGCTGCGGGTGCACGCCCCGGTCAGGACGGCCCCGTGGTAGACGCCGATCACATCCGTCTCTTCGCCGACCGGCTCAAGGCCTGCGAAGTAGTCGGGCTCCCGCCGGTAGCTCAGGCGCGGCTTTCCCCCGAGCGGCAAGCGAGCCAGTGCGACGAGATCCGGATTGTGTTCGGCGCCCAGGAGCAGGGCTTTCATGGACTTCCATCCTCATCTCGGCTTCCCAGGGGAAGGCCCTGGCGGAGATCGATGTCCCTTCGGCCCGCCAGGCCCTGACTCCAGAACAGCAAGAACTTGAGCG
>JBEKXR010000384.1:0-6831 GCA_049511935.1 Spirochaetia bacterium
GATATCGGTTTCGGCCTTCATCGCGGAGACGATCGAGCCGATGAGGGCCGGGTTGCGCAGGAGGAGCGCACCGCAGTCGGCCTTCAGGACCTTGGGAACGGAACACCCGCAGTTCAGGTCCACGATCGCGGGGCGCAGGGGCGTAATGCGCCGCACTGCCGCGGCGGCGACCGAGGGGCTTGCGCCGAAGATCTGAAAGCCCGTGAGGGTTTCCTCGGGAGACTTCTCCAGCAGCCGAAGCGTCGTCCCATTGTTCCGCGAGAGCGCGTCCGCAGAGGCCATTTCCGTGAAGCACAGTCGGGCGCCCTGCCTCGCGCACACGGCACGGAACGCGGCATCGGTATACCCTGCCATGGGCGCTAGCCACACGTTGCCCGGAACACGGAGCGAGGCGACGGTGACGTCGTGGAAGAGGCCGGGCTCAGGAGAGTCCAAAGACTTTGAGGCTGCTCGCGTACAGTGTCTCCGTCAGCTCCTCCACCGGCACCTCGCGCAGCTGGGCGATGAATCCGGCAGTCTCGTTGATGTAGGACGGCTTGTTGCGCTTGCCGCGGTGGATGGCCGGCACCATGAAGGGCGCCTCGCTCTCGATGAGCATCCGGTCCTGGGGGATCTTCTTGGCGGTGTCCTGCAGGTTCCGCGCATTGCGGTAGGTCACGTTGCCGGCAAAGGAGATCCAGAGATTGAGGTCCAGGGCCTTCCGGGCGTACTCGTAGTCTTCCGAGTAGCAGTGAAGGATGCCGCCCCTCTTCGGCAGCCGCTCCTTGAGGATCTCCAGAACGTCCGAGCCGGCGTCCCGGTTGTGGATGATGACCGGCAGCGAGAGCTTCTCCGCGAGCTCGAGCTGGCGGATGAAGAGCTCCACCTGGGAATCCCTGTCGCCGAACTTGCGGTAATAGTCCAGCCCGATCTCCCCGATGGCGACCACCCGCTCGAGGCGCGTGCCATCGATTATCTTGGCCTCCCAATCCTCCCCCGGTTGCTCCACCGACGACGGGGAGATCCCGATGCTGTGATAGATGTGGGTTTCTGTCTTCAGGTTTTCGTACAGCTGGGAGAAATCGATCAGGTTATTGGAGACCGTGACGAGATGCTGAACCCCCTCCTGGCGGGCCTCCTGCACGACGATGAGCTGGTCTATCGGATCCTCGGTGATGAGACCTATGTGTGCGTGAGTGTCGAAATAGCGCATACAGCTCCATCAAGTCGTGATTTCGAAAGAGTTGGGAGTGCATCTCTCGATTTTCTGAAACAATAGCATGGGGCGTGTGGCAAGTCAAACTTTTTTTCAGACGGCGTTGCGCGAGCCCCCGCCCGCCCGTTACGCTGTCCGCCGCAGGGGTTGGCCGGGCTCCGGCGTGCTCCGTTTGACAAAAACGTTACACTATGGTAATCTTCGCTGGTTTTTCTTATACTATCTGATTGAGACGATGACCAAGAAAAGGATGACGCCTTGCCTGTCACTGAGTACAAGAAGGCTGAGAAGGTATTTGCCGACAGGATAGCGTCCTGGTTTCGCCGCGCCTGGATATCCATCGGCAATTTCTTCAAGTATATCATGGTCAAGGGGAAGCAGCGGTTCACCGTCATGCTCATCCCCCATTCGGAAAAGAAGATCTTCAATTTCCAGATTTCCTTCTTCACGCTCATCTTCGTCACCCTGACGCTGAGCATCATCCTCGTCGGGTTCTTCTTCCTTGCCACGCACTTCACGTACACCAATGAGCAGAATGTGAGGCTCACGCAGGAGAGGGACGCGAACGAAAAGACGCTCACGAGCCTGAAGGACGAGATCGCGTCGATCCGAACGGCGGGCAAGCACTTCAAGACGAGCATCGACGGCGTGCTGTCCGCCATCGAGAGCCTGGACACCAACCCCGCGGGCGGGACGAGCCTCGTGGCGGCGAGCTTCCCGTCCTACCCGGATGACGCCACGTCCACCGCCGACAGCACCCGGGAGCTCAGCGATCTGAAGACCCTCACGAGCCTCCTCGGCAACTCGACCGGTTCGCTGGACAAGGTGACGAAGGTTCTTACCGCCTTCCGCGACCTGATGGCGAACACGCCCACGACCTGGCCCCTCAAGGGGGCCACCGGCATTATCACCACCCGGTTCGGCTGGACCACCAATCCTTTCACGAAGGTGGGGTACATGCACACCGGTGTGGACATTGCCTGGGGCGTCGGGACCCCGATCGTCGCCACCGCGGACGGCACCGTCCTTCAAACAAGCTACACGGAGGATCTGGGCAATTTCGTGACGATTCAGCACAAGTACGGCTTCTACACGCGCTACGCGCACCTGAGCGGATTCGCCGGCAAGCACAAGGGAGACCACGTGAACCGGGGAGACGTCATCGGGTACCTGGGAATCACCGGGCTCACCACCGGACCGCATCTGCACTACGAAGTCCGCCTGGGTTCGTCCTACGTCAACCCGATGCAGTTCCTGTCCATCACGCCCGAGAATGCCTCCACCATCGCGGTCAACCTAAGGAGCAGCGATTGTCACTGACGACGCCTTCATTAATTCGATCATCGGGGAAGGAACGAAGTTCAAGGGAGAGTTCGACCTCAATGGCCTCCTGCGGATCGACGGCGATTTCACCGGCGTGATCCGCACGAAGGGCAAGGTCCTCGTCGGGAAAAACGGGCGGGCGGAGTGCACGCTTCACGCGGGCACCGTCGTCGTCGGGGGAGTGCTCCGCGGCGAAATCTTTTCCACGGAGAAGGTCATCATCCTCTCCACGGGCCTCGTGCTGGGAAACATCACCACCCCGCGCCTGATCATCGAGGAGGGTGTCATCTTCAACGGTTCCTGCAAGGTCACCGCCCCGAACCCGCCGGACAACGGGCGGGGCTCTCCGAGCAACGGGCAGAAGACCGCCGCGCAGGCTCCCCAGAAAGAGGCTGTCACGACGCAGGGCCAGAGGCGCTGACCCGCCCGGTCGATGGCGCGCATCGATTCACTCGGGGAGCCCTACCAGTATCCGGTTCCTGAGAAGAAAAAGACCGGCCGCCGGGAGAAGACGCAGAGGCGGGAGTTCTCGCACCTGGTCGAGTCAGCCGCCGAGGAAGGGGAGCTCAGTCCCGAGGAGTTCGGCGAGGCCGAACGGCGACGAAGCATCGAGGAGCTGCTCGACGCGGTATTCTCCGCGGGAGACCGTCTGAAGAAGGCGCCGACAATGGACGCGATCAAGGAATACCGCCAGCAGGTGAAGGCGTTCGTGAAGTTCGCGGTGGCGCACAGCATCGCCGTGGAAGAGACGACCTCGGGCCCGAACATCCTCAAGCGCAAGAGGTTCACAATGGTGAAGGTGATCGACCAGAAGCTCGAATCGCTCGCCGTCAGCGTGCTGGCCGCACAGAGGGACCAGCTGGCGATCCTCGCGCAGATCGACGAGATCAACGGGATGCTCGTGAACCTCGTGTCGTAAGCGCCGCAGACAAGGAGCAATTCGCATGAGCGATGAGGAAAAGGACCTGGTCGACGACCGGGACGATCTCGCCCTCGAAGACGAGCCTCTCCCGCAGGGAGACGGGACCGGGTCGCCGGACGCCGCGGCTCCCCGCGCTCCTGCCGACGGCCGTGCCGTCTGGCGCGTGAAGGTCCTGTTCTCCAGCGCGACGGAATACTGCGACGCTCCCCCGGGGATGGAGCTGTCCGCGGGAGCATCTGTCGTCGTGCCGACGCGCTACGGGAACGAGCTGGGCAAGGTCCTCGGCCCCGAGACCGACCCCCTGACCGCGGGACACGAGCTTCACCCTGTCCTGCGGATTGCGGGACCCGGGGATCTCGCGCGGGTCCAGGAAAACGATCTCAGGGAGGAGCACGCGTTCGCCCTGTGCCGGGAGAAGATCGATGCGCGGGGGCTCGACATGAAGCTGGTGAGCGCCCACTACCTCCTGGACGAGCAGAAGATCCTCTTCCTCTTCACGGCGGAAAATCGTGTGGATTTTCGCGAGCTCGTGAAGGACCTCGTCGCCGCCTTCAAGATGCGCATCGAGCTTCGGCAGATCGGGGTGCGCGACGAGGCGCGCGTGGTGGGCGGCCTGGGAATATGCGGAAGGGCGCTGTGCTGCAACGCGATCACCGACAGGCTCCGTCCCGTTTCCATCAAGATGGCGAAGGAGCAGAGCCTCACCCTGAACTCGATGAAGATTTCCGGTCCCTGCGGCCGGCTTCTCTGCTGCCTCTCCTATGAGTTCGACGTGTACAAGGAGGCCCGGCAGGCGCTGCCCACGATGGGCACGCGCGTGCATTTCGAGGGCGAGGATTTCCGCGTCACCGAGCTGAACGTGCTCGCCCGGCGCGTGCGGATCCAGAGCGAATCCGGCAGGGTCCTCGACATGGCCTTCGAATCTCTTTTACGGAATGCCGACACGCAGGCGTGGGAGATCCGGGCCCGGGTCGGCGGCAAATAGGGCAGGCCGCACACAGGGAAGGCCGCTTTTCAGCGGCTCTCACGGATTCAGTCAGTTACTTTCTTTCCCGCGATGAGCAGGTCGAGCTTTGCGAGCATTGCCCTGAGCTGCCCCTTTGTCAGCGCGAACTCGCCCACGCCATTCAGGAAAATGGCGTCGAAGTCACGGTCGTACGGGGCATAGTCGATCCGGACCGTCTTCACCTCGCCCTTGTTGAGAGAGAATGTCACGCTCACCTCGGGGGCGTTGGGCACCCTCTTCGCCATCTCACCTTCCAGCTGGAGGCCGATGAGCGACTGGTAGAATTTCTTGAAGCTGTCTTCCTCAACGGTCTTTCCATCCGCCGTGTACGCCGCGGTCACCACGTCTGGATCGCCCTGCTTGGCGGCTTTCTTCGTCGTCCGGGTGATGACCAGGGTGTGCGTCTTCCCGCCGGCGGTGATGTCCATGCGGTCCACGTCCTCGAGGTTGGGGATGAAGGTGAACTTGTCGACGATGTCGAACGGCTTCGTCTTCAGGAAATCGAGGCTGGAGGTGTCCACAAGGTACACGCCGGGCTGTCCGCGGAGCGCGAACCATGTCTGCGTGCCCTTCTGATCTCCAAAAATGTAGTCGATCGTGTTCGACTTGTCGCGGACGATCACCTCGGCTCGTGGGCGGGCGAGCCCGTACGCGTCCAGGCCCTTCACGGGCTCCTCGGCAAAGTCAGAGATGCTCACGGACTGGGCTCCCTTGATCACGGTGTCCTGCTTCTGCGCGTCCAGTCCCCGCACCGTGACGTAGGGCCGGGTCAGCAGAAATGGCCCGAAGCCGAGCTGGAAGCTCTTGGTCTCCGCCTCCGTCTTGCGCTTCACCTCCAGGACGGCGCCGTCGCGCTCTACGATCTTCACGTACTCTACCTCGTCATAGTTGATCGCCGGCGAGATCGTCCGTGAACGCAGGTCCTTGAGCGTCCAGTGGAGGTGCTGTCCGGTGAAGGACTGGACGGTATACACCCGGGGGTTCCCTTTGACCTGGATGTAGTAGGTGCTGCCGGAGGGTGTCTTGTCCCCGAGCAGGAGCGTGTGGGACGTGCCGTCCTCCCAGGTTCCCGTTCCCATTGCCCGGGGAGGCGCAAGGCCGTACTGGCCGAGGTCGGAGGGATGTTCCTCGATGATGCGCTCGGCGTTCAGAGCGGAAAAGCCGAACAGCAGGTCCTCGATCGTGGTGGGCTCCAGCGGCACCGCGGCGGGCGGCTCGGTATTCCACTTGCCCGCCTTCTTCACGAGGGTGAGCGTACCCTCCGGTCGATCGGAGAGCACGACCTTGACCAGCTTGTCCTTTTCTCCCTTGGACAACTCGGGCTGAACCGCGGCCGCGGCTGGCGCCGGTTTCGGCCGCGTCACGAAGAAGTACGCGCCCACCAGCACACCGAGGACGACGAGGACCCCGATCAGCGTCCACCCGCGCCTGCTCATAGATGGCGTCTCCTCATCCACACGACGAAACCGGCTCCGAGGATGAGAAGCGGGAGCACGATCACCACGACACCCGAGAGGAGCAGGGCCAAGAGGTTGCTGATGCTGAGCCTCATCTGCTGCACGTTCTTCGGACGGATGGTGAGGCTCTCCTTCTGACCCTTGAGCCACCCGAGGCTGTTCATGAAGAAGTCCCCGTTGCCGGGCACCTGCGAAGGCAGGCCCGACTGGAGGAACTTCACGTCACCGACGACCACGAGCTTCGTGTCCTGTGCGCCTGGATCCGGGGCCGGGTCGGTGATCGCCACTGCGAGGGTAAACGGTCCCGGCAGGTCCCCGCCCTCCTTCTGCACGGATTTCGCGTTCGCAATGTCCCGCTTGCCGTAGGACTTCGCGGAGGAGGTGAGGAGCGGCTCGATCTTCAAGGATTTCTTTTTCAGTTCCAGCGTCTGCACCGCCTGGGCGCCGATGAGGACCACGTCGTACTTGTTCGTGCGAAGCGGGGAGAGGATGTCGTGGTACTCGAGGGAGGGAATGACGAACAGGGGGTTCTGCGCCGCCACCTTGTTCTGGTCGCCTTCCACCACCACGACGTTCTGCACCTCGACGCCGTACGTCTTCAGGAGCCCTGCCAGGTTCGGCATCTGGTTGCCGGGGGTGATGACGTCCATCAGGACCGCCATCCGTCCCCCGCCGGCGAGCCAGGCGCGAAGCTTGTCCGCGTCCTCGGGGGCGAGATCCTTCTTCGGGGCCAGCACGACGACGATGTTCGCGTCAGCAGGGACGGCTTTCTCCGTGAGGAGGTTCAGCTCTTTCGTTTCGTAGTTCTCGTTGCTCACCGCATTGTTCATGCCGAGGGCGCCCAGGGTGAGCTCTCCATGGCCGTTGAGAACGTACGCGGTGACGTTCTTGTCCGCGCTCACGTACTGGATGGCCGAGGTCACCCTCA
>JBEKXR010000385.1:0-4312 GCA_049511935.1 Spirochaetia bacterium
GAATACGCGAACGTGGTGAGCATCAAGCGGCTGGGCTTCAACGACCACGGTCCGGTCCACATGCGATCGGTGGTGCTGAACGCGCTGGTGATGGCGGATCTCATGCACCGGGCCGGCGTTGCCCTCAGCCTCGAGGCGGACGACGCGGGAACCTACGAGGACAGCTGCGTGGCCCTGGTCACGGCGGGCATGCTGCACGACATCGGGATGTCGGTGGGCCGGGTGGATCACGAGCACGCCGGGGTGGAGCTGGCGCTTCCCATCATGGACAGGGTCCTCCGCGAGGTGTACCCCAACAGCGTGGGAAAGCGGGTTGTCGTGCGTTCCGTGGCGGTGGAATGCATCGTCGGGCACATGGCGACCCAGAAGATCCACTCGCTGGAGGCAGGGCTCTTGCTTGTGGCCGACGGCTGCGACATGGAGAAGGGACGGGCGCGCATCCCGATGATGATCGCCACCGAGTCGCGGATGGGCGACATCCACAAGTACTCGGCCACCGCGATCGAAAAGGTGCGCATCGAGAAGGGCGCGAAAATGCCCGTGCGGATCACCATTGAAATGAAGGGGACCGTCGGCTTCTTCCAGGTGGAGGAGGTCCTCCTGCACAAGATCAACGCGAGCCCCGCGAAAAGGTTCATCGAGCTGTACGCCGGCGTGATCGACAAGAAGATGAAGTGCTACCTCGGCTGTGACGACTGAGAACAGCCCATGACTCAGCATCCCGGCACGGAGGCCCCGCGCACGCAGGGCCCTGCAATCCTGGCCGTTGCCGCCTGCGCGCTCCTGTGGAGCACCGGCGGGCTCTTCGTCAAGCTGATATCGTGGAACCCGTTTGCGATCGCCGGCGTGCGCAGCCTCATCGGCGGGCTGGTGATCCTCCTGTTCCTGCGCCGGCCGCGCTTCACGTGGTCCTTTGCGCAGATCGCGGGCGCCGTGTCCTACGCGGCCTGCATGATCCTCTTTGTGACCGCCAACAAGCTCACCACCGCGGCGAACGCGATCCTCCTGCAGTACACCGCCCCCCTGTATGCTGCGGTGCTCGGCTGGATCTTCCTGAAGGAGAAGGCGCACACGCTGGACTGGGTGACCATGGCCGCGGTGATCGGCGGCATGGTCCTGTTCTTCATGGACTCTCTCACCCTGGGCGGAATGCAGGGGAATCTCCTGGCGATCCTGAGCGGAGTGTTTTTCGCCGGAGCGATGGTGTCATTCCGGGCGCAGAAGAACGGATCCTCCCTCGAGTCGATCCTCCTCAGCCACTGCATCACGCTCGTTGTCTCCATCCCTTTTCTCTGGCAGGGCGCGCCCACGCTGGCCGGGTGGGGGGCGCTCGCCTTCCTCGGGATTTTCCAGATCGGCCTGTCGTCGCTCCTCCTCACCTACGGCGTGAAGCACGTGACTGCCGTGCAGTCCCTGCTCACCGCCGTGCTGGAACCGCTCTTCAATCCGATTTGGGTCTTTCTCGTGCTGGGAGAGCGCCCCGGGCCGCGTGCCATGGTGGGCGGGGCCATCATCCTCGTCGCCGTGACCGCGCGCTCGCTGGTCAGCCTTCGATCGGCGATGCGGCCGGTCGCTGCCGGCTGACCAGGAGGACGCCGGCGAGGATGATGGCCCCGCCGACCAGCTGGCTCCACAGGAGGCTCTCCCCGAGCAGAACCACACCACCCAGAACCCCGACTACCGGGATGAGGTTGACGTACGGGCTCACCGCGATCGGACCCAGGGCGGAAAGGGAGTAGACGAATAGAAAATTGGAGAGTGCGGAGCAGAACACGGCAAGGTAGGCGAGATTCAGCCCCGCGGCAAGCGTGATGGGCACCCAGTGGCGCATCTCCAGGAGCGCGAGGGGGACCAGGAATGCGGTGCCGAAGAGGGACTGGTAGGCCGTGATGGCGATCTCCGACAGTCTCTGGTGAAGATTTTTGCTCAGGATGATGTAGACGACCCACGAGAGGCAGGCTCCAAACATGAAGAGGTCACCGGCCAGCGACTCCCCGCCCCGGGCAGCACCGGGCCGGTTGACGACGAACACGACGCCCACCACCGACAGCGCGATCCCCAGGCCGGCGAGGAGCGAGATGCGGGTGCGGAACAGGATCCTTTCCGCGATCACCGTCACGACGGGAATGATGGCGATGATGAGCGACGCGTGCGACGCGGAGGTGAGCTTGATACCCCGGGACTCGAAAAAGAAATAGACCGTCACACCGAACAGACCGCTTATCGCCAGGGGAAACAGGTCCTTTTTCCGCAGGCGCGCCCCCGGGTCGAAACGTCGGAGAAAGAGATTCAGGATGACGGTCGCGATCACGAACCGGATGCACACCATGGTCATGGGCGGCACGCCGGAATTGAGGATCGTTTTCGAGCTGACGAACGAAAGACCCCAGAAGAGGACCGTGCCCCAGACCGCGAGAAGGGGAAGCGTCCTGCCCATGATCGGCCACGCTACCAGAAAGCAGGCACCCCGGCTATTCCCTACTCCAGCTTCAGCTTCTTCAGCTTCGGAGAAATCACCATCCGGCAGTAGCCCTCGCCCTGGTGGGAGTTGTAGTAGTTCTGGTGATAGTCCTCGGCCTTCCAGAACTTTTCCAGCGGCAGCAGCTGAGTCACGATGGGATCCCGGAGTTTCCCCTGCGCCTTCTTCCGTGAAGCCTCCGCGGCCAGGCGCTGCGCGTCGCTCGCGTAGAAGATGGCGGATCGGTACTGGGTGCCCGTGTCCGGGCCCTGCCTGTTCAGGGTCGTTGGGTCGTGGGCCTGCCAGAAGATATCGAGGATTTCCTCGTAGCTGATGAGCGAAGAGTCGAAGGCAACCTGGACCACTTCCGCATGCCCGGTATCCCCGGTGCAGACCTCTTCGTAGGTGGGGTTCGGCGTCGCTCCGCCCGAGTAGCCGGAGCTGACGGAAAGCACGCCCTCGATGCGCTGGAGCACGGCCTCGATGCACCAGAAACAGCCGCCTCCGAATGTCGCCCGATCGTACCCATCGGATTTCTCGTCCTTCATCGAAGCCTCCGCGATGAATCTACCCATACGAAGGCCGCGCGGGAAGCGCCGAGATGTCAGACGATGGACGCCGGAGCACGCCCGCCTCCCCGCGATTCAGTTCCGGCTCTCCGCGAACATGAAGCGTTTCACCTTGCGGGTCGACGTCTTGGGCAGCTCCTCCCGGGAGATATCGAAGCCGTGAGGGATCTTGTACACGGCGGCCCCCGCCGTGCACTTCTGGATCTCTGCGCGGACGAGCCCCCGCACCTCCTCATCGCTCAAGGGCCGCCCCTTCTCCGCCTGCCGGGAGGCGAGGATCTCGGGATCCGGATAGACGATGGCGTGAGGGTACTCCCCGCCGTCGGCGTCCAGCCGGCCGACGACGACCACATCTGAGAGCAGGGGGCTTGTGGAAAGGATGTTCTCGATCTCCTCGGGGTAGATGTTCTTCCCGCCCTTGGTCACGATGACGTTCTTCAACCTGCCCGTGATGTACAGGTACCCGTCGCTGTCCAGCCTGCCGATGTCGCCGGTGTGCAGCCAGCCCTCCGCGTCGATGACCTCCCGCGTCTTCTCCGGCATGTTGAAGTACCCCCGCATGACGTTCGATCCGCGGGCCAGGATTTCCCCGTTGCCGTTCTCGTCGGGGTTCTCGATGCGCACCTCCACATTGGACAGAGGCAGCCCGACCGAGCCCGGCTTGTTGTGCGCGGGTGCGGTGGTGGAGATCACCGGCGATGTCTCGGTGAGGCCGTAGCCCTGGTAGGTGATGAGACCGAGCGCTTCCATCCCGTCGATGATGTCCTTCGCGATCGGTCCGCCGCCGGAGGCGAAGAAGCGAAGCTTCTCCACCCCCAGCTCACGCGCCACGCTGCGAAAGAGGATCCTGCCGATGCGGACGTGCAGGACCTTGAAGAAGAACGAGCTGAGGCCGGAGAGCGCACCGAAGAGCAGGCGCACCACGGGTCCCTTGGCCTTCACGTTGGCCAGTATCCCCTTGTAGATCTTCTCGATCAGCAGGGGCATGGCCGGCACGCACGTGGCACCGGTGTCCTTCATGATGCCGATGAGGACGTGCGTCTTCATTGAGGGCACCGAGGTGATCATGCCGTAGGTGAGCAGGGGGGTGAAGACGCCCATGCTCGTGGGATAGGTGTGGTGGAAGGGCAGCACGATGATCCAGTTGTCCCCCGGCCCCAGCGGGGTGGTCATCTGCACGCCGTCCCCGTTTTCCACCAGGTTCCGGTGCGATAGCATCACTCCCTTGGGCGTTCCCGTCGTCCCTGACGTGAAGATGAGGGCCGCGAGGTCCTCCGGCTGGACC